>JBDHRB010000369.1:0-3205 GCA_039807355.1 Candidatus Competibacteraceae bacterium | reverse complement strand
CCGCGCCGCCCGTTGTCGAGCAGCGAATCCACCGCTTCCTGCAACATGCGCTTTTCGTTGCGCACGATGATGTCCGGGGCGGACAGCTCCAGCAGGCGCTTCAGGCGGTTATTGCGGTTGATCACCCGGCGGTAGAGGTCGTTGAGATCGGAAGTGGCGAAGCGTCCGCCATCCAGCGGCACCAGCGGGCGCAAATCCGGCGGCAATACCGGCAACACGGTCAGCACCATCCACTCCGGCTTGTTGCCGGAATTCAGGAACGACTCGACCAGTTTCAGGCGCTTGGACAGCCGCTTCAGCTTGGTTTCCGAACTGCATTCCAGGATTTCCTGGCGCAACTGAGTGACCAGTTGTTTCAGGTCCATGTCGTGCAGCAGTTTATGCACCGCTTCCGCGCCCATCCGGGCGTCAAATTCATCGCCGTGTTCTTCCCGGGCGCTCAAATACTGTTCGTCACTGAGCAGACTGCCCCGCTCCAGCGGGGTCATGCCCGGATCAATGACCACATAGGACTCGAAATACAGCACCCGTTCGATGTCGCGCAGGGTCATATCCAGCAGCAGGCCAATCCGCGACGGCAGCGATTTCAAAAACCAGATATGCGCCACCGGCGAGGCCAGTTCGATATGGCCCATCCGCTCGCGCCGCACTTTGGCTAAGGTGACCTCAACGCCGCATTTTTCGCAGACCACGCCGCGATGCTTGAGCCGCTTGTATTTGCCGCACAGACATTCATAGTCTTTGTTCGGCCCAAAAATCTTCGCGCAGAACAGGCCATCGCGCTCCGGCTTGAAAGTCCGATAGTTGATGGTTTCGGGCTTTTTCACTTCGCCACGGCTCCAGGCGCGGATCATCTCCGGCGAGGCCAGCCCGATGCGAATGGCGTCGAAATCTTCAATTTCGTCGAAGGTCTTGAACGGATTCAGCAGGTCTTTCACTCTTTCACCCTCGGGTTAACCGGACTCACTCAGTGCGCGGCGTCTCAGCATCGGTTTCCAGATCGATGTTGATGCTCAATGAGCGGATTTCCTTGACCAGCACGTTAAAGGACTCCGGCATACCGGCTTCCATACGGTGGTTGCCGTCAACGATGTTCTTGTAAACCTTGGTGCGGCCGTTCACATCGTCCGATTTGACGGTCAGCATTTCCTGCAAGGTGTAGGACGCGCCATAGGCTTCCAGCGCCCATACTTCCATCTCGCCGAAACGCTGCCCGCCGAACTGCGCCTTGCCGCCCAGCGGTTGCTGCGTCACCAGACTGTAGGGGCCGGTGGAGCGGGCGTGCATCTTGTCATCGACCAGGTGGTTGAGCTTGAGCATGTACATGTAGCCCACGGTCACCGCCCGGTCGAACGGATCGCCGGTGCGGCCATCGTAGAGCGTGGTCTGGCCGGTCTCGGACAGCTCGGCCAGGCGCAGCAGTTCGCGCATTTCTTCTTCGGCGGCCCCGTCAAACACCGGGGTAGCGACCGGCACGCCTCCGCGCAGATTGCGGCACAGCGTCAGCAATTCGGCATCATTGATCTGCTGAAAATCGACCTTTTGTGCGCCAATCCCGTTGTAAACCTGATCGAGGAACGTCCGCAGTTGACCGAGCTGGGCCTGGGCGTCCAGCATCCGGCCAATTTTCAGGCCCAGACCCTTGGCCGCCCAACCCAGATGCGTTTCCAGCACCTGGCCGACGTTCATCCGCGACGGTACGCCCAGCGGATTGAGTACGATATCGACCGGCACGCCGTCTTCCAGATAGGGCATGTCTTCCTGCGGCACGATCATCGACACCACGCCCTTGTTGCCATGCCGCCCGGCCATTTTATCGCCGGGCTGAATGCGGCGCTTGACCGCCAGATAGACCTTGACCATCTTCAACACGCCCGGCGCCAGGTCATCGCCCTGAGTCAGCTTGCGGCGCTTTTCTTCAAAGCGTTCGTCCATCTTCTTGCGCTGCTGCTCAAGCTGCGGCTTGATCTTTTCAATCTGCTCGTTCAGTTCATCGGCCTGCATCCGAATGGCGAACCAGTCGTGGCGCGGCAAACCGCGCAGATAGTCGGCGCTGACCCGCTCACCGCGCCCTAAACCGTTGGGGCCGCCCTCAGCGGGATGCCCGACCAACATCTGCTCCATGCGCTGGTACAGATCGTCTTCCAGGATGCGCAATTGGTCATTCAGGTCCTTGCGAATCCGCTTCAGCTCCATTTCTTCAATCTGCTTGGCCCGCGAGTCCTTCTCCACGCCGTCGCGGGTGAACACCCGCACGTCGATCACGGTGCCGTCCATCCCGGAAGGCACCCGCAGCGAAGTATCTTTCACATCGGAGGCTTTCTCGCCAAAGATCGCCCGCAACAGTTTTTCCTCCGGGGTCAACTGGGTTTCGCCCTTCGGCGTCACCTTGCCGACCAGAATATCGCCGGCTTTGACTTCCGCGCCGATGAACACGATGCCGGCCTCGTCCAGCCGGGCCAGGGCGCTCTCGCCGACATTGGGGATGTCCGCAGTGATTTCTTCCGGCCCCAGTTTGGTGTCGCGGGCCACGCAGGATAGTTCTTCGATGTGGATGGTAGTAAAGCGGTCTTCCTGCACCACCCGCTCGGAGATCAGAATCGAGTCTTCAAAGTTGTAGCCATTCCACGGCATGAAGGCGACCAGCAGATTCTGGCCCAGCGCCAGTTCGCCCATGTCGGTCGAGGGTCCGTCCGCCAGCACATCGCCACGCGCCACCTGGTCGCCCACTTGCACCAGGGGCCGCTGATTGATGCAGGTATTCTGGTTGGAACGGGTGTATTTGGTCAGGTTGTAGATGTCCACACCCGGCTCGCCGGCTTCGGTTTCGGCATCGTCCACCCGCACCACCAAGCGTCCCGCATCCACTGAATCGACCAGGCCGCCGCGCTGGGCGATCACGCACACCCCGGAATCGCGGGCGACAATCCGTTCCATGCCGGTGCCGACCAGCGGTTTTTCGGCGCGCAGCGTCGGCACGGCCTGGCGTTGCATGTTGGAACCCATCAACGCCCGGTTGGCGTCGTCATGCTCTAGGAACGGGATCAACGCCGCCGCCACCGAAACAATCTGCTTGGGCGACACGTCCATGTACTGCACTCGATCCGCAGCGAACAGGGCGAATTCATTCTGATGACGGCAGGACACCAGATCGTCGGTGAGTTGGCCTTGCTCATCCAGCGGCGCATTGGCCTGGGCGATCACA
>JBDHRB010000368.1:0-3206 GCA_039807355.1 Candidatus Competibacteraceae bacterium | reverse complement strand
CGATGCAATTCCAGTAACCGGCTGGTCATCATGGTCAGATACGCCAGCAGATCGTTTTCCCGCAGGAAGCGGCGCAACGCCAGCATCAACTCCGCTACTTCAGTTCTGGGCTGATGCAGAATTAAATCAAATTCCTGTTCGGCCTGTTTTCCCCAATGCCAGGAATCTTCAAAGGCGGTAATTTGCGCATCGACCGCATGGCCTTTCGGCGTTTTGAACAGCAGGTTGTAATCCCGATTGGAGTTAAAGGGTGGATCAAGATAAATCAAATCCACCGATTGATCAGAAAGCTGATCCCGGATAATTTCCAGACAATCTCCAAAAAAAAGTGTGTTCATTCGTCACTTTCCGCAGCTTGCCGTAAGGCCAGGAATGCTTCTTTAAGAGCTGGGCTGATGGCTGAATCAGGCTCGTTCAAGACCAGAGTTTGATAAGCGTTGAGATAATCAATCCGAATGCGATGAAACAGATGCAGGAAGTGGCGCAGGAATCCAATACAATCGAGAATCGCAATTTCAGTGCCGCCCGTTTCTTCATAGAATTTGGCTGCATAATCTGAAACATCGGGAGTGATTCTATCGGTAGTAATAAATAGATAATTATGGATTTGCTTTGGGGTCTTGATGATCTTTGTTACAGCAATATCAATGTCATCAATCGTGACCCGCTTCATCTTCATTTCATAAACAGTAACGACAGCATCGTCTCCAACAAGGCAAACTTCAACATCGCCCATTGATTTGGTTTGTAAATCTGCGGCGTTATGCGCATTCAATGGTAAAATTTTCTCAGCCAAATATTGACCGGCTGCTTGATAGACTGCGGCCACAATGAGTACGGGCAATCTACTGGAATTTTTGCAAGCCAGATGTTGCTTGATAAGATTGATAATAGATTCTGATGAAAGAGGTGGTGAGCCTTCAGTCTGCTGTAACGCATTCAATAGAGAAGTCATACGCGCAAGCTTTTCATCTTTCAACCGTAAAAGTGCGCGAACGATCTCAACGAGAAGAACATCGGTGGAAACCCGGTTTTCCGCTGCATCTTCCAACAGTTCAAGGGTCTTTTTATAGAGGTCGCGGGGTCTACCAACCAAGTTTTGGCGGGTAGTCAGCGGATAGTCAATATTTCGCAGCGTAGGCGTTAAAAATGCTGTTGTTTGATTACAAGGCAACCGGTGCTGATTAATAAATGGAGTCAGATATTGTTCATCATAGGTGCGCCCAGAAAAGCTATCTGTTCCTCCGATCTCGGTATAAGGTTTGCGTGGGTCAACATTTGGATTGTGCAATTTCCCTAGAAGACACGCCATAAGCAAACGGACCCCGGAACGGTTATTCATACAACAGCAAATATAGTCTATCCGTTCCCTGATCGCAGCATCGGCAATGACAGATTCCCCAAGATCAACACTGGCGCGATCATAAATATTCTGCAAAATTTTATCAGGAGATAGTAGCGAATCGGTCATTCAAAAAGCCCTTCTTGGCTGTTTGGATGGAAATTTGTCCAAAGCACTTCCTGTCGCATCTCTTTAGTAGAGTGAATCGTTCTATCGTTGCTCAGGGTCTTGAACCAGCGCCCAGTCGGAAAAAGTTCATCCATCAGAGGGTGATCGTAGCCTGAAACAGCCACTTTTCCTTCGCATTGATTCACAGTATCTGCAAATTCCCGATGTTGGTCTTCACTCATTTCAAAACTATAAGCTTGTGTGTCGCCGCGTGTAGCGTGCAGATAAGGCGGATCACAATAAAACAACGTGCTGGAGCTATCATAAAGCTTAATGACTTCATTCGCGGGGCGATTTTCGATTTGTACGCGAATCAGCCGTTGCGCAATATCGTCAAGAGCTTCTACGCCGCCAAGCCAACGGGAAATAACTCCCGACATGCCCGCACGACTGGTATTTTTGCAATTCGCCCAACGCCCTAGTGAAGCTGTCTGTGCAAGGCCAGTACGGGTTTGACGCGCCCTGATATAAAAACGTCTTGCCCGCTCTATTTCACTGATGCCATCTGTGATTCCATAGATTGCGCAGTAGTATTCTTCGCGGGAAAAGGGAGTTAAGGCAATCGCTCGAATCAATTCCTCATAGCAGTCGCGTAATACCCGAAAAAAATTGACCACTTCTCCATCAATATCGTTATAAGTTTCTACCGGCGAAGGCTGACGATTCAGCAACACTGCGGCTGAACCAGCAAAGGGTTCACAATAATGATGACATTTTGGTAAGAGCGGGAGCAGCCAATCCAAGTGTGAAAACTTACCCCCATACCAACCAAACGCGATCCTGCGCCGGCGCTGACTGCGTGGGCGAATCATATTGGCCGACTCAGCCTCAAACTCCTGGTGATTATCCAGATAAATCAGGGATGCGCTTCGCCCTTTTTTTGACATCCGGCTATCCTGTTCAAGAGAAATCAGTCATCTGGCTAGAATTTAAAGGGTTGTTCCGCAAGCAGGATTGAGTCGGGTCTTGAATATGTGGAACGCCTATTCTTCCCCCAGATACGCCTTAATCACTTTCGGATTGTTGCGAATCTCGGCGGGCGTTCCGGTGGCGATAGGCCGGCCATATTCCATGACCAGAATTTCGTCGGAAATGCCCATCACCAGACTCATGTCATGCTCAATCAACAACACGGCGACGCCATGCTCGGCGCGCAGTTCGTTGATGAGCCGATCCAGATCACGGGTTTCCTGGGGGTTCAGGCCCGCCGCCGGTTCATCGAGCATCAGCAGTTTCGGCTGGGTAATCATGCAGCGGGCGATTTCCAGCCGGCGTTGCTGACCATAGGCGAGATTGCCCGCTTCGCGGTTGGCGACCGCCAGCAAGCCGACCTTTTCCAGCCAGAACGCTGCTTGATCGAGCGCCTCGGCTTCGGCGCGGCGATACTTGGGCGTTTGGAACAGGCCAGGAAACAGCCGGGTTTCCAGTTGCGTGTGCTGCGACACCAGCAGGTTCTCAACCACGGTCAGGGTTTTGAACAGCCGCACATTCTGAAAGGTGCGCACCAGACCGCGCTGGGCGACCTGATGACTGGACAGCCCATGCAGCGCCTGACTGTCCAGCGTCACCGTGCCGGTGGTGGGCCGATAGAAACCGCCCACGCAGTTAAACACGGTGGTTTTGCCCGCGCCGTTCGGGCCGATGATCGCGGTGATCTCGCGCGGACGGGCGGCGAAAGAGACATCGTCGATCGCCA
>JBDHRB010000367.1:0-3211 GCA_039807355.1 Candidatus Competibacteraceae bacterium | reverse complement strand
CGATCATCAAGCGACTGGCCTCCCAGGGGCAGGATGATCTGGTCGGCGTATTGCGGCTGGGGGTGATCTACACCATCGGCCCCTACCTGTTGCCGCATCTGATTCCGCGCCTGCATCGCCGCGCCCCGGACATGCCGCTGCAAATCGAGGAAAATTACACAGCGACTCTCAGCGAGCGACTCAAGGCCGGCGAACTGGACGTATTGATTTTGTCGCTGCCGTTCGACGAACCGGGGATTTCCACCCAAGCGGTCTACGAAGAACCGTTCGTCGTACTTATGCCTCTGGGTCATCCGCTGGAGCAAGCCGCGGTGATTGATTCGGCGACGCTGGCGGAACAGGAGTTGCTGCTGCTGGGGCCGGGTCATTGCTTCCGCGATCAGGTGCTGCGCTTCTGCCCGGAATGCCATCGCTTGAGCGTGGCGTCAGACAGTATGCAGAAGACTCTGGAAGGCAGTTCGCTGGAAACCATCCGGCTGATGGTGGCCACCGGGATTGGCGTGACCGTGCTGCCCTACACCTCGGTGAGCGGTTACGCCCACGCCAGCGATTTACTCAGCGTGCGGCCCTTTGCCGAACCGGCTCCGACCCGCAGCGTCGCCCTGGCCTGGCGCAAGAGCTTTCCGCGCCAGCGGGTGATTAGCTTGCTGAATGAAGCGATCCGCGCTTGCCCGCTCGGCGAGGCGGTGCGCTTGCTGGAATAAGTCTCAGTCAAACTCGTCCGGGGCAAAACCGACCAGCGGCAGCAATCGTTTTAGCCCTTCCGCCAGCGTTTGAGGATCATCGGTGCGCAGGGTGATGTGCCCGACTTTGCGTCCGGGCCGCGCCGCCTTGCCATAGGCGTGATAATGGGCGCCGGGAATGGCCAGCGCCGCCGCTCGTTCCGGCAAATCGCCAAT
Organism: Candidatus Competibacteraceae bacterium; assembly: GCA_039807355.1. GTDB lineage: Bacteria > Pseudomonadota > Gammaproteobacteria > Competibacterales > Competibacteraceae > UBA2383. Next base: position 2,312 of record JBDHRB010000367.1, on the reverse strand, counting down.
CGCGTTGACCATCGCTGCATAACCGACCGCAGCCGTCGAACCAAGCGGCAGGTTGAGAATCGCCCGCAGATGGTTTTCAAATTGACTGGTTTGCGCGCCTTCAATCGTCCAGTGGCCGGAATTGTGGACACGCGGGGCCATTTCGTTGGCGATCAACCGACCGTCCTTGACGAAAAATTCAATCGCCAGCACGCCGACATAGTTCAGCCGCTCCAGCAGGCGGCGGGCATAATCCCAACCCTCCTGTTCCAGCTCCGGCCGGCGGCAGGGCGCCCGCGACAGGCGCAGAATCCCGTCACGATGGTGATTTTCCACCAGTGGATAACGCGCCGTCGCCCCATCGCGCCCGCGCACCGCCAGTATCGAAACTTCGCGCTCGAAGGGGATGAAGCTTTCCAGAATCAGCGGCGTCCCGCCCAAGGCCCGCCAGGCCGGCTCAATGTCCTCAGCGGTGCGCAACACCCGCTGACCCTTGCCGTCATAGCCGAGCCGGCGGGTTTTCAGCACCGCTGGCAGCTCGACGCGCAGAACGGCGCTGTGCAATTCCTCCAGACTGTCCACCGTGGCAAAAGTCGGGGTAGGAATGCCCAGCTCCCAGAACAGGGTTTTTTCCAACAGCCGATCCTGGGCCAGCGCCAGCGCCTCCGCCGGGGGATAGACCGCGACCTGTTCCGTCAGCACCCGTGCGGCGTCCGCTGGCACGTTTTCAAAATCGAAAGTCACTACCTCCGCCCAAGCGGCCAGTTCGGCCAACCGGGCGGCATCGTGATAATCGCCCTGGATCAGCGCCGCGACTTGTCCGGCGCAGGCATCGGGCGCAGGATCGAGGGTGTGAAACCGCAAGCCGAGCGGGTAACCAGCCAACGCCAGCATCCGCGCCAGTTGCCCGCCGCCGACGATGCCGACATTCATAGCGCGTTACTCCGGGGATCAGGCTGACTCAACACTGTTGCGGTCTGGCGGTCGCGGAAAGCGCGGGCGGCTTCGCGGATGGCCGGGTGTTGATTGCCGAGCAGGGCGGCGGCCAGCAGGGCGGCATTGATCGCGCCGGGTTTGCCAATCGCCAGCGTCCCGACTGGAATACCGCCGGGCATTTGCACGATGGACAGCAGCGAATCCAGGCCGTTGAGCGCCTGCGACTGAATCGGCACGCCCAGCACCGGCAGCACCGTCTTGGATGCAACCATGCCGGGCAGATGGGCGGCTCCGCCAGCCCCGGCGATAATCACCTGCAAGCCGCGCTCTTCGGCGCTGGCGGCGTACTCGAACAGCAAGTCCGGGGTGCGATGCGCCGACACCACCCGAACTTCATAGGGAACATCCAACGCCTCCAGGGTGTGGGCGGCGTGTTCCATGGTGCTCCAGTCTGAAGTAGACCCCATGATTAAACCCACTAATGGATTCTGCTCGGCCATGCTGATTTTCTCTTCCTGTGATCGAGAGCCTGCGAGGGAGTCTGGATTGTTCGGATCGACGCCGTTGTATGCGCCGCGCAACTAATCCCTAAGCCTCCGCTCCGGTTGATTATCAATTTTCCCACAAAAGCCCCGTGAGCAGGTAGGATTTCCAGCCTGCGCGGCCCGGCGCACTCCACCGATGCGCCAGCTATAATCCTATAATTATCGGTCGCCGGAGAAAGCGATGCGCAATACGCAGGCTCATTATGGAGCCGCATTGAACGATGGGTTGCGGACGCTTGCCGCTGCGCCGGATTCACGGAGCAAGGCATGACCGGATACGAAAGGCAACGCTGGATGCTGCATATCCGCAAGGACAATCTGAAATTCTCCGCCGCGCACATGACCGTTTTTCCCCATGGCGAGAAAGAAGGCCTGCACGGCCACAATTATCAGGTGGAACTGACCGTGGAGCTGGCGGAACCGGGCCTGGGGCGGATGCTGAGTTATGAGACCTTCAAACAGGCGTTGCGCCGCGTTTGCGCCGCCTGGGATGAAAAAGTGCTGATCGCCGGCGACAATCCGTGGCTGGAGCCGTTGCCCGCCGAGGCTGGCGAGTACGCCTTCCGGCTGTGCGGCAAGCGCTATGTCTTGCCTGCCGACGAGGTGGTGGTGCTGGAGATGGATAACGTCACTGCCGAGAATCTGGCTCAGGCGCTCTTTGAGCGGTTCTGGGCGGCATTGGCCCGCGATCCGGCGATTCCCTGGCGGGAGTGGATTGTCGCGGCCAGCCTGCGCATCGACGAGTCGCGGGGGCAAGGCGCCACCTACGCCCGGCGCTGGCATCGTGATTAACTGCTGATGACCGCGAGGTTGCCATGGCTACTGCACTGGCACGGAACACTACGGAGATCG
>JBDHRB010000366.1:0-3222 GCA_039807355.1 Candidatus Competibacteraceae bacterium | reverse complement strand
TAAAGTAGACCACGAACAGCGGCAGCAACGGCAACCAGAACCAGTGCAGCAAACTGCCCTGCTGCGCCAGCACGATTTGGTTCAGGTTCAAGCTGCCCGCCGCCATTAACACTCCAACCAAGGCGAAGCCCATGGCGATTTCGTAGGCGACAATCTGCGCCGCCGAACGCATCGCGCCGAGAAAAGCGTATTTGGAGTTCGAGGCCCAGCCAGCGATGATCACCCCATACACGCCCAGCGAGGTCAAGGCCAGCAGATAAAGCAGTCCAGCATCCAGTTGGGAAATCATCATGCCGTCGCCAAAGGGCACCACTGCCCAGGCCGCCAGCGCCGGCCCGAAGGAAACCACTGGGGCCAGGACAAACAGGAAGCGGTTCGCCCGGCTCGGCAAAACGATTTCCTTGAACATCAGCTTCATGGCGTCAGCAATAGGCTGGAGCCAGCCCTTAGGGCCAACCCGGTTCGGGCCAAGCCGAACCTGCATGTAGCCAATAATCTTGCGCTCGGCAAAGGTCAGATACGCCACAGCCACCAGTAACGGCACCAGCAGGGCGACGATTTTCAAAAGGATGATGATGATCGTCAGCAAGGTTTCCATGATCCCATCCTGGTTGTTATTGAATAGCCACGGGGCCGACCGCCGGACCGAGCGCCATGCTGGCGTTCAACCCCGCCGGAATCCAGGCGCAGCCCTGCGGAACGGTTTGATCCAGCACCAGCGGCAAATCCACCGCCACGCCATTTTGCCGCACCTGGACCTGCTCCCGTCCCGCCACGCCCAAGGCCTGAGCCGCATCAGGATGTAGCCGCACCACAGCCGGTTGCGCCAGCGGGCTAGCCTGAAGCGAGCGCGAACGCCGCACCAGCGAATCCGCAGCGTAAATCGGCACATCGGCCACCCGCAGCAGCCCATCAAAGCGGAACGGCATAAAGGTCTGGTCGAGCTGTACGGTATTGTCCGGCTTCACTGTGGCGCAGGCTTGCTGCGCCTCAGCCAGCGCTTCTTCGGAACTGGCGTAATCAAAACCGGCGACCTTGCACAGATTGCCCAGTACCCGCAACACTTTCCAAGCGGGTCGCGCTTCGCCAAACGGCTTGCTGGCGCCATTGAAACTCTGCCAGCGCCCCTCCGCGTTGACATAAGTTCCTGAAGTTTCAGCAAAAGTTGCCACTGGCAAAATCATTTGGGTCTGGCTCTTGCCCGCCAGGCTCGCGTAGGGACTGAGCGAAACCACCAACTCCGCGCTTTGCAGCGCCTTCAGCGCCGCTGCGCCATCCCAGCAGTCCAGTTCTGGCTCAACGCCGAGCAGCACATAGGCTTTGCGCGGCGTTTCCAGCATCGCTCGCGCATCCAGACCGACAGTGGAAGCTTTCTGACCGCCCGGTCCGCGATGCGGCAACGCGCCAGCCAGCCAGCCGCCGACTGAATTGGCTGCTTCCGGCAGATAACCCAGTTGCGCGCCGCCCTGCTGGGCGATAAACCCGGCCAGCGCCTGCAATTGGGTAAACGCTGGATGAGAAAGCGCCAGATTACCCAGCAAGACCGTTGCCGGGGCGTTGTTGAGCAAATGCGCCGCCATGCTCCGTTCGGCATCGCCAGGAACCCCGGCAACCAGACTCGCCAAATTCGCCGGCAGAGCAACGTTCTTGAGGTCGGCCACTGCCTGCGCAACGCCCGCCAGCGCTGTAACCATGCCCGCCGGATCGGCAATCACCTTAGCTGCGACCGGGAAGCGGAAGTCGAAATCACGCGGATTGATGAACATGATCTGAGCGCCAGCCAGCGCCGCCTTGCGCAAGCGATGGCCGGCCAGCGGCTGCTCCATGCGCACATTGGAACCAATCAGCAACGCCGCCCTGACCTTTTCCAGGTCTTCAAGCGTCTGACCGAGCCACGGGAAGATCGGAGCGCGCTGCTGGTCGCTGAAATCAGCCTGCCGCAGGCGATGATCAATATTCGCCACGCCCAACCCACGCGCCAGTTTCTGCGCTAAATACAGCTCTTCTAATGTCGCGGTGGGCGACAACAGAAACCCTACGGCGTCAGCGCCATGTCGGGCAATGACGTCCTTCAACCCGCTGGCGACGCTTTCCAGCGCCGCTTCCCAATCGGTCTCAACCCCTTTAATCAAGGGCTTGGCTAACCGATCTGCGCTGTAAACGCCTTCATAACTGAAGCGGTCGCGGTCGGAAATCCAGGTTTCATTGACCAACTCATTCTCGCGGGGCACCACCCGCATCACCTGGCCGCGCAGGGTGTGAATGAAGATATTTGAGCCAATCGAGTCATGCGGGGCGATAGCCGCGTGCTGCACATACTCCCAGGAGCGGCCCTTATAGCGGGACGGCTTGGCGGTCAGCGCACCCACCGGACACAAGTCGATGACATTGCCTGACAGCTCCGAAACCACCGCCTTGGCTACATAGGTGCCGATCTCCATGTTCTCGCCGCGCCCGGTAGCGCCCAGCTCGCGCAGGCCGGCGATCTCCTCGCCAAAGCGCACGCAGCGGGTGCAATGAATACAGCGGGTCATTTCCATCGCGATCAACGGGCCGATGTCCTTGTCCTGCACTACCCGTTTGCGCTCGGCAAAGCATGACACATCGCCGCCGTAGCCCAGGGCAATGTCCTGCAATTCGCATTCGCCGCCCTGATCGCAAATCGGGCAGTCCAGCGGATGATTGATCAGCAGGAACTCCATGGTGCCCTTTTGCGCCGCCAGCGCCTTGGGCGATTCGGTGTAAACCTTCATGCCCTCCATCACTGGCGTCGCGCAAGCCGGCAACGGCTTGGGGGCCTTTTCCACCTCGACCAGACACATCCGACAACTGGCGGCAATCGAGAGCTTCTTGTGGTAACAGAAGCGGGGGATCGGAATGCCCGCCGCATCGGTGACCTCGATGAGCATCGCGCCCTTGCGCGCCTTCAGCGGGATGCCGTTGACTTCGATGTTGACCTGTTCCTCGCTCATCTTTTACCCACTGACCGTGTTGGTGATTTCGCGGTTCACGCGGCCAGCGCCGCCGCACCGGCGACCATGCTGCGCTTGTGTTCGATGTAGTACGCGAATTCGTGGCGGTAATGTTTGACAAAACTGCGCACCGGCATAGCGGCTGCATCGCCCAGTGCGCAAATGGTGCGCCCTTCAATTTTGCTGGCCACGCTGTCGAGCAGCTCCAGATCTTCTGGCCGCCCCTTGCCTTCAACGATGCGCGTCACCA
>JBDHRB010000365.1:0-3239 GCA_039807355.1 Candidatus Competibacteraceae bacterium | reverse complement strand
GCCGGCAATCGCTCCGGGCAGATGCGGCAGCCACCGGGGAAGCAACCGGGCGGCGGCGAACGCCGCGACGGTAACCGCCACCGGCAGTTCATGCCATTCACTCCAGGTCATGGGCTGATGCAAACCCAGCAACGGCTGAAGCTGCGATTTAATCAGCAATAGACCGGTGCCGGTGGCCAGACCGGCGATGACCGGATAGGGAATGAATTTGATCAGCCGTCCGCCGCCAGCCAGAGCGATCAATAACTGGAACGCCCCGGCCAGCACGGTCACGGTCATCAGCGCCACCACCAGGGTCGGCGGCGGGATGCCAGCGGCGATTAACAGCGCGGCGGTGCCCGCCAGCAGCGCCATACTCGGACCAGTCGGGCCGCTGATCACCCCGACAGCGCCGCCGACCGCCCCGGAACACAGCAGCAACAAAATCGCGCCGATCAGCCCGGCCTGCGCCCCCGCCGCTGCGCCTAGCAAGGGCGCAAAAACCGTCACGCCAAAGGCGCTGGCCTGCGGTAACACCACCGCCGCCGCAACCAGACTACCGCGCAGATCGGCGAATAACGGCCTTTGCAACATCGCGTTTGATCCGTCAATTCAAAAAGTTCGCATAAGCATAGCCACTCGCAGGACGGATACGCGGCAACGGCTGATAATATTTTTAGGAATAATTAAATAATTTTTTATTCCTTTTTATTCAAATTGCTTTCTTATAGACTGGGCGATATAACCTAGCAAACCACTCAGGAATTAACCCGCACTGATGGGCCATTCCATTTAGACGAGATCAAACTGCCTTGACCTCCTCCCCGCCGTAAACGACGGGGATTCCTGACCTCACAATCAGGGTTTTCTGCTTCACTGAGGATTGCCCAGAGGAGTTTAGGCTTGGTTTTCGCCGATAGGATTCCCCGGAGTGGGGAGTCTTACGCGGTTTGAACCGCAGCCAGAAACTCCCCCAGGTCTCACATCCTCTCCACAGACTTCACATCCCGCCAGCCCGGCGGTAGGTCTTAAACAGGAGACAGTGGTGATGTTACCGAAAAGAGCGGCGCTGAAACAGTTCCCACGAGGGGGACTGCCGCGCCGTCCGCTATCCCTCCCCGCCCTGAAGGACGGGGTCTCTCGCGGAGAAGCCCGATGAAAGCCAGCGACAAATACACGGCGGAAACGATTACTGAAATCCGCACCTGGGCATCCAATTTGTTCTCTTTCAAAACCACCCGCAGCCAGTCCTACCGCTTCATCGCCGGTCAATTCGCCCGGCTCGGCGTCGAGGACGAACACGGCGAGCTGGTCTGGCGCGCTTATTCCATCTGTTCCGCGCCCTATGACGAGTTTCTGGAGTTCTACTCGATCATCGTCCCGGATGGCGCTTTCACTTCGCGGCTGGCGCAACTCCAGGTCGGCGACCCGGTGTTGGTAGAGAAGAAGAACTACGGCTATCTGACGACAGACCGCTTTGAATGCGGCAAAGACCTCTGGCTGCTGTCCACTGGCACCGGCCTGGCTCCGTTCCTGTCGATCCTTCAGGAATTTGACACTTGGGAGCAGTACGAAAACATCGTGCTGGTACACAGCGTGCGTTACCGGCGCGAACTGGCCTATCAGGAATTCATCCATTCATTCAAGGAAAATCCCCTGTTCGCCGAACACGCCCACAAGCTGCACTATGTGCCGGCAGTGACCCGCGAACAGGTGGAGCGCTCCATGCTCAATGACCGGATCACCCATCTGTTGCATAGCGGCCAACTGGAAGCGCATGTCGGGTTGCCGATTGACCAGGAACGCTCTCGGATCATGATCTGCGGCAATCCCGACATGGTGCAAGAAACCCGGCAAATCCTCACCGACCGGGGTTTGACGGTCAGCCTGCGCGGCAAACCGGGTCATTTAGCGGTAGAAAATTACTGGTGAGGCGGCGCTTCAGCGTTTTTGCTCAGATTTGGCGGGCGTCCGCCTGAATCGCGGTCAGGGCGATGGTGAATACGATGTCATCGACCAGTGCGCCACGCGACAGGTCATTCACCGGCTTGCGCAAGCCTTGCAGCATCGGCCCGACGGAAATGACGTTGGCGCTGCGCTGCACCGCCTTGTAGGTGGTATTGCCCGTGTTCAGATCGGGGAACACAAACACTGTGGCCTGACCGGCCACCTGGGAACCCGGAGCCTTCTGCTGACCGACTTCAAACACCGAAGCCGCGTCATACTGTAATGGGCCGTCGATCAACAACTCCGGGGCTTTCGCTTTGGCCAGGGCGGTGGCCTGACGCACCTTGTCCACATCAGCGCCGGCCCCGGAACTGCCGGTAGAGTAGCTGATCATCGCCACCCGGGGTTCGATGCCGAAAGCCCTGGCGCTGGCGGCGCTCTGCAAAGCAATCTCGGCCAGCTCCGCCGCATTCGGGTCTGGATTGATCGCGCAATCGCCGTAAACCAGCACCTGATCCGGCATGAGCATGAAAAATACCGAAGAGACAATCGACGAGCCGGGTTCGGTTTTGATGAGCTGCAAGGCCGGGCGCACGGTGCTAGCGGTGGTATGCACCGCGCCGGACACCAGACCATCGACATCATCCACCGCCAGCATCATCGTCCCCAGCACCACCGTATCCTGGAGCTGTTCACGGGCCTGACCGGGCGTCAAACCCTTGCTTTTGCGCAGCTCGGTCATCGGCTCGATATAGCGGGCACTGACCGTTTCTGGATCAATCACTTCCAGAGTCGGCGGCAACACCACCCCTTGCGCAGCGGCCACCGCCTCGATGACCGTGCGCTTGCCGAGCAGCACGCAGCGGGCGATGCCCTTTTCCGCGCAAATCACCGCCGCACGCAGGGTGCGCGGCTCGTCGCCTTCCGGCAGGACGATGCGCTTATTGGCAGCGCGGGCTTTCTGGATCAACCGATAGCGGAAGGCCGGCGGCGACATCTGGGTCGAGGCCGGCATACGCACGCTGGCGTTGAGCGCATCGTTGAACAGATGTTCCGCTACATGATCCAGCACCGCCTTCATCCGCACCGTGTCGTCGGCGGGAACTGCGCCGGGAATATGGTCGATCTGAGTGGCGGTGATGAAGCTGTCATTGGCCACGCTCAGGATCGGCAAACCGGTTTCAAAGGCTTGCGAGGCCAGTCGGCGAATGCGCGGATCAATTTCCGAACCGTGGGTCAGCACCAGTCCGGCCAGTTGTACGCCCTTGCTGGCCGCCAGCGCGGTAGCCAGGATGATGTCATCCCGGTCGCCG
>JBDHRB010000364.1:0-3255 GCA_039807355.1 Candidatus Competibacteraceae bacterium | reverse complement strand
CGGGTTTCCTGATCCACGGCGGGGTCGATGGCGTAGATGGCGCCCTCAAAATCCTGATCGGGATAAGCGTCCACCCGCGCCGCCAACGTTTGGCCGACGCTCAGCCGCGCCAGATAGATTTCCGGCACCCGGAAATCCAGCTTCATCGCACCAAGGCTTTCCAGATTGGCGATGTCGTCGCCCGGCTTGACGTAAGCGCCGGGACTGACCAGCCGCAATCCCACCGTCCCGGCGAACGGCGCGCGAATCACGGTTTTGTCCAGCCGGACCCGGTCGAGTTCTTGCCGGGCGCGCGAAGCGTCCAACTTGGCTCTGGCTTCGTCGAGGTTCTGCTGGCTGGCCAGATTCTTGCGCTGCAAATCCTGCAGGCGTTTGAAACTGATTTCGTCCATGCCGGCTTCGGCGGCGCTGCCGGCCAGTTGCGCCTTGTACTCGTCCTGGTCCAGGGTGATCAGCGGATCGCCCGCGTTCACCGCCTGACCTTCCTTGAAATGGATGGTCGCCACCCGGCCCGCGATCTCCGGGCGGATCATGACGGTTTCGTCGGCCCGCAGCGTACCGACCGCCGTAACTTCGATGTTGAGGGTCGCGCGGGTCACCGGCTCGGCCCTGACCGGCATCGGCGGCGTCTCCGGGGATTTCTGTTGGGCCAGCGTCAGCCCGGCGCAAAAAAACAAGACGGCGGCCAGCGCCACGGGTCTCGATGGATACATGGAAGTCGGTCAGCCTCGCTTGAAATCGTGCGTTCGCGATGCAGGATAAGGACAATCAACTGGACGATTCCAGTTCCGCTGCCAGCGCGTCCCGCGCCCGGTCGTAGTGGATTTCCAACTCTCGTAACAGCTCGACCACGCCCTCCAGTCGCCGTTCCCGTCCACTCTGCTCCAGTTCCCTGCACAGGGCCGCCACCCGCGTCGCCCCCAGATTGGCGCTGCTCGATTTCAGGCTGTGCGCCGCCTGTCGCAGCGCTTCGGGATCGGCGCCGGCAACCGCGTCCCGCGCCTGCTGGAGCAGTTTCGGCGAGCCGTCCAAATACAGACCTATGATCTTGCCCAGCAGGCCGGGTTTGCCGGACCGCTGCAGGGCGCGAATCTGGGCCAGCGCACGCTCGTCCAGCGGGGAAGCGGTCTGGTCTGGCACGGAGATCGGTTCCGCCGGAGTGGCGGTCACGGCGCTGATTGCCGAGGACTTCGGCAAGGACGACGAGGACAGCGCGGGAGTGGCGGGCATCGGGGCGGCCTCTCCGGTGACGAGCAACCAATCATCCAACATGGCGGCCAATTGTTCCTGCGTGAAAGGCTTGCTCAAATAGTCGTCCATCCCCGCCGCCAGACACCGCTCCCGGAAACCCTTGACGACGTTGGCGGTGAGGGCGACGATGGGCAAACGTGGCCGGCCCCGGGCCCGTTCCCAGCGGCGAATGGCGACAGTAGCAGCGAAGCCGTCCAACACCGGCATCTGGCAGTCCATCAAGATCAAATCGTACGCGGTCCGGGTCACGGCTTCGACAGCCTCCTGGCCGTTGACCGCCACGTCGGCCTGGCAACCCAGCATGTCCAGCATCGTCAAGGCCATTTCCTGGTTGACCGGGTTATCCTCGGTGACCAGGATCCGGCCCGCGAACCGGGGCGAGCGCGTGGCGAGCCTGGCCGGGCGCCGGCTGGCCGGTTCACCCGCCTGGCTGAGCAGCCGGCGCAGGGTTTTATTCAGTTCGGCCTGGCGCACCGGCTTGTGCAGCACGCCTTGCAGGCCGGCTCGCGCCGCCTGTTCGGTCAGGGCGTCCGGTCCGTTGGAGGACAGCAGCACCAGCTTGAGCCCGGCCAGCGCGGGATCGGCGCGGATTTGCCGGGCCAGTTCGATCCCGTCCATCTCGGGCATCCGCATATCCACGAGCGCCAGCTGGTAGGCGTTGCCCGCCTGCGCGGCATCTCGCAGTCGGGCCAGGGCCGCTCTCCCGTTCTCCGCCTCGTCGTTCGTTACGCCCCAATCGGCCATTTGCCGCCACAGGATTTCGCGGTTGGTGGCGTTATCATCCACGAGCAAGACCCGCAACCCACGCAGTTCCCGCCGCGCGCCGGGGAGCGGTTCGGGGCTCTCCTCCGCCAGGGATCGCAGGCGAACGGTAACCCAAAACCGCGAACCCGCTCCCGGGATGCTGTCCACGCCGATCTCCCCGCCCATCAACCCTACCAACCGCCGGGTGATGGCCAGCCCCAACCCGGTGCCGCCGTAGCGGCGGGTGGTGGAACCGTCCGCCTGGATGAAGGCGTCGAAAATCCGGGCCTGGGCCTCCGCGGCAATCCCGATTCCGGTGTCGCGGATCTCGAAGCGCAGGTGCACCGCGGCTGCGTCCTGCTCCAGCACCCGTAGCCCGATCACGACCTCGCCGCGCTCGGTGAATTTGATGGCGTTGCCGATCAGGTTCATCAAAACCTGCCGCAGTCGCACCGCGTCGCCCCGCACCGTCGTCGGCAGACTCAGCGGCAAATCGCTGATCAGATCCAACCGCTTCTCATGCGCCCGTCCAGCCAGCAACGCCGCCGTGTCCTCGACCAGTTCCCGCGGGTCGAACGGCGCGATTTCCAGTTCCAGTTGCCCGGCTTCGATTTTGGAAAAGTCCAGAATTTCGTTGATGGTGGTCAGCAAGGCGCGGCCCGAGCTCAGGATCATGTCGGCGAACCGCTGCTGCTGCGCGTTCAGCGAGGTGCCTCGCAGCAACTCGGCCATGCCGAGCACCCCGTTCAGGGGGGTGCGAATCTCGTGACTCATCGTCGCCAGAAATTCCGACTTGGCACGGCTGGCCGCCTCGGCGGCCTCCTTGGCCTGCTGCAATGCCTCTTCCGCCCGTTTGCGGTCGGTGATATCGCGCCCCACCCCGGCAAACTCGACGATTCGATGCTGTTCGTCGAAGATCGCCCGGTCGGTCCAGTGCTGCCAACGAATGTCGCCGTTCGGCATGATGACCCGGTGTTCGATGGTGGCCACCGGGTTTTGCCGACTCAAAGCGGCGATCTGCGCCGCCATCCGCCGCTGATCCTCCTGTGGAATCAGCGGCATGAAGCTGTGGCCGAGCAGTTCCTCGCGTCGCTTGCCGAAGTAGCGGCAGTAGGCTTCGTTGACGAAGGTGATAGTGCCATCCGGCAAATAGCGGCAGATCAGTTCGGTTTGATCCTCGACAATGGCGCGATAGCGGGCTTCGCTGTCCCGCAAAGCCTCGATGGCCTGCTGTTGCTGCAGGATGTCGGATACGCGGTC
>JBDHRB010000363.1:0-3272 GCA_039807355.1 Candidatus Competibacteraceae bacterium | reverse complement strand
TTGTTGTCCGACGACCGCGGCGAATATTCCATCGAAGTCGATCCGCGAGAAACCGACGACGGCACCATGGGCCTGCTGCGCGAAATCGGCTTCAACCGCCTCAGCCTGGGCGTGCAGGATTTTGATCCGCAGGTGCAAAAAGCGGTGAACCGGCTCCAGTCCCGCGACATCACTCTGAAGGTGATTGAAGCCGCCCGCGCCGAGGGCTTTCATTCGATCAGCGTCGATTTGATCTATGGCCTGCCGTTGCAAACAGTCGCCAGTTTCACCCGCACCATCGACGACATCATTGCTCAGAATCCTGACCGGATTTCCGTGTTCAACTACGCCCACCTGCCGGATTTATTCAAAACCCAGCGCCAGATCGACGCCAGCGCCTTGCCGCCGCCGGAAATCAAGCTGGAGATTCTGAAAACCGTGATCGAACGGCTGACCAGGGCGGGCTATGTCTACATCGGCATGGATCACTTCGCCAAGCCGGAGGACGAGCTGGCGCGGGCGCAGCAAGCGGGAACGCTGTATCGCAATTTCCAGGGCTACAGCACCCACGCCGACTGCGACCTGATCGGCCTGGGCGCGACCTCGATTGGCATGGTTGGCGACAGCTACAGCCAGAATTTGAAAGGGCTGGAAGATTACTACGCCCGGATCGCCGAGGGGCGGCTGGCAGTGTTCCGGGGCGTGCGCCTGGATGAAGATGACCGGCTGCGCCGGGCGGTGATTACCGCGCTGATTTGCCATTTTCAATTGGAATTCGCTGCGATTGAACGCCGATACGGCATTGTGTTTCCTGATTATTTCGCGGCGGAACTAGCGGAATTAGCCGACATGCAGGCGGATGGGCTGCTGGCGCTGTCTGAAACCGGGATTCGGGTCCTGCCGCCGGGGCGGTTGCTGATCCGCAACATCTGCATGACGTTCGACCGTTACCTGCGAGAACAAAAGCAACAACGCTTTTCCAAGGTCATCTGATCCGCCCGCCGCCGGGATTTTTCCGTGTCCTGCTTGTTCTATCCGGGAATTTCAGCTAATTCTTTGCAACCGGCGCCGGTTTGCGGCGTCCTGAATTTCCACCGCCATTCTCACGAGGAGAACCCGTCGCATGAGCATCTTTAACCGCAATGTTCTGAGCGCCGCCGTCAGTGCGGTCATTCTGGGTCTGGGCGGCCTGGCTCACGCCGAGGACACGATCAAGATCGCTGTGGCCGGGCCGATCACCGGGCCGGTCGCGCAATACGGCGACATGCAGATGATCGGGGCCAAAATGGCGGTTGAGCAGATCAACGCCAAGGGCGGGGTCAACGGCAAGAAACTGGAAGCGGTGCTGATCGACGATGTGTGCGAACCCAAGCAGGCGGTCGCCGTCGCCAACCAGATCGTCAACCAGAAGATCAAATATGTGGTCGGTCATCTCTGCTCCGGCTCCACTCAGCCCGCCTCCAAATTGTATGAGGAGGAGGGCATTCTGATGATCACTCCGGCGGCCACCAACCCGGCGATTACCCAGCAGGGCTACAAGATGGTGTTTCGCACCATCGGCACCGATGATCAACAGGGACCGACCGCCGGCGCATACATCGCCCAAACCATCAAGCCCAAGAAGCTGGCGATTCTCCACGACAAGCAGCAATACGGCGAAGGCATCGCCAAGGAAGTGGATAAAACCGTCAAGGCGGCGGGCATCAAGCCAGTGCTGTTCGAGGGCATCAACAAGGGCCAGACCGACTTTTCCGCCCTGATTACCAAGATGAAAAAGGAAGGCGTGGATTTCGTCTACTACGGCGGCTATCACCCGGAACTGGGCCTGCTGCTGCGTCAATCGAAGGAACAAGGCTTTGACGCCACCTACATGGGTCCCGAAGGCGTTGGCAACAAGGACATCAGCGCCATCGCAGGCCCGGCTTCGGAAGGACTGCTGGTCACGCTGCCCGCCGACTTCAGCACCAACCCGGAAAACGCCGATCTGGTCAAAGCCTTCAAGGACAACAATCAGGACCCCAGCGGCCCGTTCGTCATGCCCTCTTACTCTGCGGTGCAGATCATCACCGATGCGATCAGCGGGGCGAAAACCGAGGATGCGGTCAAGCTGGCTGAGTACATCCGCACCAACAGCTTCGATACGCCGATTGGCAAAGTGGCCTTCAAGGACAATGGCGACCTGAAGGAATTCGATTTCGTCATCTTTGAATGGCACGCTGACGCCAGCAAAACTCCGGTCAAGCAGTGAGCCGAAACTAGCGAGTGAGGACACAGGAAATAGCGCATCCGGCTATTTCCTGTCTGCTATTTCCCGTCGCCCGTTTTCTCCTCCTGCAAGGCCCCGCCCATGTCCGGTTTCTCGCTCCTCGAATTCATCCAGCAGATCATCAACGGTCTGACTCTCGGCAGTATCTACGCGCTGATCGCCATTGGTTACACCATGGTCTACGGCATTATCGGCATGATCAACTTCGCGCACGGCGAGATTTACATGATCGGCGCCTACGTCGGCCTGCTGGTCATCACCGCCCTGGGTTTGTTCGGCGTGGACAATATCTCGCTGATTCTGCTGGCGACGCTGGCGATGAGCATTCTGGTCACCAGTTCCTACGGCTGGACCGTGGAGCGGCTGGCCTATCGACCGCTGCGCGGCAGTCCCCGGCTGGTGCCGCTGATTTCAGCCATCGGCGTGTCGATCTTCCTGCAAAACTATGTGCAAATCGGTCAGGGCGCCCGCGACGTGTCGATGCAGCCGGTGTTGACCGGCGGCTGGCGCTTCGGCCCGGCAGACGGTTTCCAGGTCTACCTGTCTTACATGCAAGTGCTGATCGCGGTAGTCACGGTGGCGTTCATGGCCGGATTGAGCCTGTTCATCAATCGCTCGCGGATGGGCCGGGCCTGCCGGGCCTGTTCTCAAGATCGGGCCATGGCCAATCTGCTCGGCATCGACACGGATCGGGTGATTGCCCTGACTTTCGTGCTGGGCGCAGCGCTGGCGGCAGTGGCCGGGGTACTGGTGTCGATGTATTACGGACTGGTCAACCCGTTCATCGGCTTTATCGCTGGACTGAAAGCCTTCACCGCCGCGGTATTGGGCGGCATTGGCAGCATTCCCGGCGCGATGCTCGGCGGGGTGGTGCTGGGCCTGGCGGAAAGCTTCGCCTCGGCCTATCTGCAAACCGAATACAAGGACGTGGTGGCGTTTGGCCTGCTGATTCTGGTGTTGCTGGTGCGTCCAACCGGATTGTTGGGCCGCCCGGATGTGGAGAAGGTGTAAATCATGCGCCGCGCCC
>JBDHRB010000362.1:0-3273 GCA_039807355.1 Candidatus Competibacteraceae bacterium | reverse complement strand
TATCCCACTTTGTGCAAGGGCCGGTTCATGGTCAATGAGCAGACCTATTACGCCATTGAAGAGCCAACCAGCTTGAATACCCTGGAATTGCTCCCGGATTTGCAGGCGATGGGCATTGCCGCGATCAAGATCGAAGGTCGGCAGCGCAGTCCGGCCTATGTCACCCAAGTCACCAAAGTCTGGCGGGCGGCGATTGACGCCTGCTCGCGCAACCCCGCCGCTTATGCGCCGAAACCGGAATGGCTGAAAGAACTGGGCAAAGTCTCGGAAGGTCAGCAAACCACGCTCGGCGCGTATCACCGGACTTGGCAGTGAGGGCGGCGACCATGAACGCATTGCAACCGAAACTGGCGCTGGGGCCGGTGCTGTATTACTGGCCGAAAGAAAAACTGCTGGAGTTTTACGAGCGGATCAGCACGACGCCGCTGGACATCATTTATCTCGGCGAAACCGTCTGTTCCAAACGCCATGCGCTGAACACGGCGGACTGGCTGGACTTGGCGGAACGACTCAGCGCCAGCGGTAAAGAAATCATCCTGTCCACTATGGCGCTGCTGGAAGCGGAATCGGAACTGAAAACCTTGCGCCGACTCTGCGAAAACGGGCGCTTTACCGTCGAAGCCAATGACATGAGCGCAGTGCGCCTCTTGTCTGAGCGGAAAACCCCGTTCGTATTGGGAACCGGAATCAACGTCTACAGCGACCGAACCTTGCGCTTTCTCGCCGGGCTGGGCGCAAAACGCTGGGTGATGCCGGTGGAATTGTCCCGGCAGACTCTGGCGACGATTCAGGCCGGACGGCCCGAAGGGGTAGAAACCGAAGTGTTCGCCTACGGGCGGATGCCGCTGGCTTATTCCGCCCGCTGCTTCACCGCCCGCTATCACAATCTGCCCAAGGACGATTGCCAATACCGCTGTCTGGATGATCCTGAAGGGCTGACCCTGCGCACCCGCGAAGATCAGGCGTTCCTGACCCTGAATGGCATTCAAACCCAGTCGGCGCAGACCAACAACCTGCTGGCGGAACTGGCGGAATTGCGGGAATTAAACGTGGACGTGTTGCGCATCAGTCCCCAGGCGCAAGGGACGGAAACCGTGATTGAAAGCTTCGCCGCCTGTTTAAACGGCCAGCGCGATCCGCTGGAAGCCGCGCAGGCGCTGAATGCGGCCCTGCCGTATGGCGCGTGTGCGGGTTATTGGCAGGGTCAGGCGGGATTAAAGCAGGTAGCGGTGGAGACCGCCTAACGTTCGCCCTCAACCCCGGCCAGCCGCTCATACGCCGTCAGGCAGCGGTTGGCCGCTTGCAATAAAGAGGGCAGGGGGGGACCAAGCGCCTCCGGCTCCATCGCATCCAGCCAGTTTTTCAACTCCAGGCCCAGCGCGGTATCGCCTTCCATCACCACTCGCCGCTTGAAAAACAGCGTGTCAGAATCTTCATGGCGACTGGCCAGCGCCAGAAAATCATAGAGCGCGCCGGTGATGGTTAAATCCGGGGCCTGATCGGTGACGCACGGCGCAAATCCCGCCGGCCCGACATAGCGGAAACGATATTCGACCTGGGCATCGCGCACCCGGATCGCCAGCACCCGGTCGCGCAAAAAGTCCAGCTCGCCGCTGTGTTGAACCCGCCTGGCAAACAACACATTCAGCGCGGTGGTCAGCGCCGTCGAATGCACCGCGCCGGGAATCAGTCGCAGCGGCAGCGCCAGCGGCGTTGGCAAAGTCGGACGGGGCGGAAATTTGAAAAGAGGCAACATGATTCGGGATGGACTGCGGAGAAAGAAGTGGGAAATTGTGCGCTTAACGCTTCATCGACTCGAAAAATTCCTTGTTGGTCTTGGTGCTTTTCAGGCGCTCCAGCAGGAATTCCATGGCCTGCAATTCATCCATCGGATGCAATAACTTGCGCAGAATCCACATCTTCTGCAAATCATCCGGGTCGGTCAGCAACTCTTCGCGGCGGGTGCCGGAACGGTTAATGTCAATCGCCGGGAACACGCGCTTTTCCGAAATGCGCCGATCCAGATGGATTTCCATGTTGCCGGTGCCCTTGAATTCCTCATAAATCACATCGTCCATGCGCGAGCCGGTATCGACCAGCGTAGTGGCGAGAATGGTCAGCGAGCCGCCTTCCTCGATATTGCGCGCCGCGCCAAAGAAACGCTTGGGCTTTTGCAGGGCGTTGGCGTCCACGCCGCCGGTCAGCACCTTGCCGGAGGCCGGAACCACCGTGTTATAGGCCCGCGCCAGCCGGGTGATCGAATCGAGCAGAATCACCACATCGCGCTTGTGTTCGACCAGGCGCTTGGCCTTGTCCGCGACCATCTCCGCCACCTGAACATGGCGGGTGGCCGGCTCGTCAAAGGTGCTGGAAATCACCTCGCCGCGCACTGAACGCTGCATCTCGGTCACTTCCTCCGGGCGCTCGTCGATCAGCAGCACGATCAAATAACATTCAGGATGATTGGCGGCGATGCTCTGGGCGATGTTTTGCAACATCATGGTCTTGCCGGCTTTCGGCGGCGAAACGATCAAGCCGCGCTGGCCCTTGCCGACCGGCGCAATCAGATCAATCACCCGCGCCGTGATGTCCTCGGTGCTGCCATTGCCGCGCTCCAGGGTCATGCGCTGGGTGGCGTGCAGCGGCGTCAGGTTCTCAAACAGCACCTTGTTCTTGGAAACTTCCGGCGGCTCAAAATTGATGTCGCCGACCTTGAGCAAAGCGAAATAACGTTCGCCTTCCTTGGGCGGACGAATCTTGCCGCTCACCGTGTCGCCGGTGCGCAGGTTAAAGCGGCGAATTTGACTGGGCGAAACGTAAATATCGTCTGGCCCGGCCAGATAGGAACTGTCGGCGGAGCGCAGGAAGCCAAAGCCATCCTGCAAAATCTCCAGCACCCCGTCGCCGGAAATGTCCTCGCCGTTCTTGGCCAGCGCCTTGAGAATGGCAAAGATCACATCCTGTTTGCGGGACCGCGCCGTGCCTTCCAGTTTCAGCTCTTGGGCAATGGCGATCAGGTCGGCAGGGGACTTCTTTTTGAGTTCGGTCAGATTCATGGAAACGGAATGCTCAAGGCGAGCGGGCGTTGAGGAGGGACGCCCGCGAGGCGGGGGTCGGGATTGGCGTCTCGGAGGAAGCGGGCCGGACTGCGGCGGAGCGGCGTTACGGGATGACAAGGGGATCAAGCGCCGTGACGTGGGGATTAAGCTAACACGGCCACGAAGCAGCGTCTACCCGTGGGGGGCCGTCGGCAGACGCCGCGCAGCGCATTCT
>JBDHRB010000361.1:0-3289 GCA_039807355.1 Candidatus Competibacteraceae bacterium | reverse complement strand
CCGCACCTTGCCTGGTTATGACCGCCTCTCCCGCCCCATCTGACCATGACCCCGCTTCGCCTTGCGTCGGGGTCTGTGTCATCAATCCGCAGACGCAGTTATGCGAAGGCTGCTTCCGCACCCTCGATGAGATCGCCGGCTGGTGGGATTACCCTCCCGAACAAAAACGCACTGTATTGGCCGAAATCGACGACCGTTTAGCGCGGATTATGGAGGGCGTATTTTTCGACTAGCCTGGTTGAGCTGGATTCCCGGATCGAAAAAACCAAACGAATCAGTCATTGATTGCTGAGTTGCCGGAGAATCCGCGTTCGACGTTATTACTTAATTGCTTCAGGGGACTAAAACACACATGTCGCTTTCCACATCTGCGTCCCGCCAGTTATTTCACCAGCGCAATATCCAGTGTCAGGGCTATCAACGCGAAGATGGTCTATGGGAAATCGAAGGTCGAATGACCGATGTCAAAACCTATGGATTTCCTAATGAAGATCGCGGCGGGGCGATTGCGGCGGGAGAACCGCTGCACGATATGACCATTCGGCTGATCATCGACAGCGAGTTTCTGATTCACTACGCCGAAGCGCGCACCGACAGCTCACCCTTTGGCCTCTGTCCGGCGATCACGGCGCGTTATCAGCAACTGGTCGGGGTGCGCATCGGGCCAGGCTGGTCGCTGAAGCTGCGCGAGTTATTCAGCGGCGTCAATGGCTGCACCCATTTGACCGAATTGCTGGGGCCAGTAGCCACCACTGCTTTTCAAACCGTTTACGGCCAGCGCTACGATCAGGAAGACGCCAAACCCGCCGAGGAGCGCGCTCCGCCGCCGGTGTTGAACACCTGCCACGCCCTGTCCAGCGACAGCCCGGTGGTCAAGCGCCGCTGGCCCCAAGCCTATACCGGGCCGCATCCGCTCCATTTGCTCGACGATTGCCTGACTTAAATCCCCAACCAGAAATCTGGCGCTGATTTAAAGACCTTCAGGCTTTGGATCACGCGCCAGCAGGATTTCCACCGCCCGGCGCGGATTCTGGCCGTGATGCAGCACCTGATCGACCTGCTCAGTAATCGGCATCTCCACGCCATGCTTCTGGGCCAGCCGCAACGCCTCCCTGGCGGTCGCCGCCCCTTCCACGACCTGACCGATAGCGGCGAACGCCGCCGTTGCGGTTTCGCCCCGCCCGATGGCCAATCCAAAGCGACGATTGCGCGATTGATCATCCGTGCAGGTCAGCACTAGATCGCCGACCCCGGCCAGTCCCATGAACGTTTCCCGCCGACCGCCGACCGCCAGCCCCAGGCGGGTCATTTCCGCCAGGCCTCGGGTTATCAGCGCCGCACGGGCATTAGCGCCAAACCCCAATCCATCGGCAATGCCGGCGGCGATAGCCAGCACATTCTTGATCGCTCCGCCCAGCTCGACGCCGATGACGTCGGAACTGGTATAGGCGCGCAGATTCGAGCCGTGCAGCCGCGCTGCCACCCGCCCGGCGTAATCCATATCGCGGGCGGCGACCGTCACCGCCGTCGGCAGGCTGCGGGCCACCTCGCCGGCGAAACTGGGGCCGGAAATCGCCGCGGTCGGCCAGGCTGCTCCCAGTATTTCATCGGTGACTTCGTGCAAAAATCGGCCGCTGCCCGGCTCCAGGCCCTTGGTGGCCCAGGCCAGACCGGCGTTCACCGGCAACAGCCGACGCAACTGCGCCAGCGTCGCCCGGTAGGCGTGACTGGGCACCGCCACCAGCGCCAGCTCGACCCCGGCCAGCGCCGCCGATAAATCGGCGCTGGCGGTCAACGTCGCGGGAAAAGGCAGACCGGGCAAATAGCGCCGGTTCTCCCGTTCCTGAATCAAGGGCGCGACTTCTTGCGGATCGTGACCCCACAGACGCACCGTGCAACCGTTACGCGCCAGCAAAAGCGCCAGCGCCGTACCCCAGGAGCCAACGCCCAAGACGCCCACGGTTGGCGAAACGCTCATCGACACTCACCGACGGTGCGCCGCCAGACGCTGTTGCTCATTGTTCGGTCGCCGCCGCCTGGGCCTGTTGCTGCTGCAAGCGCTGGAGATAGAGGCCATCGAAGTTGATCGGATTGAGCAGCAGGGCCAGAAAACCGCCCTTGCCAATCAGCCCGGCGATTTCCTCTCGGGCGAAAGGAAACAGGATGTTGGGACAGAAGGCATGGAGCATGTGTCCAAGCGCCTGTTCGTCAAAGCCGCGCAGGGTGAACAGGCCGGCCTGCTGCACTTCCACCAGGTAAGCGGTGCGCTCGCCCAGCTTGGCGGTAACGGTCAGGGTCAACACCGCCTCATACAAGTCTTCCGTGAGCGGGGTTGCGCCGGTTTCCAGCCGCACCTCGGTTTGCGGCTGCCATTGCTCGGTAAAAATCATCGGGGAATTTGGCGTCTCCAGTGACGCATCCTTCAGATAAACTTTCTGGATTTCAAAGTGTTGCTGGGGAGTCTGCGCTTGTTCGCTCATGCGAAATGCCTTTATCGGTTCAGGAAGTTAGGGATTGAGGAGGGGGTCCAGTGCGCCGCGCCTCTCCAGCGCGAACAGATCATCACAGCCGCCGATATGCCGGTCATCAATGAAAATCTGCGGCACCGTGTCACGCCCGGTGCGCTCGGCGATCTCGGCCCACAAATGCGGATCACGCACGACATCGCGCAGCGCGTAACAGACGTTTTTGCGGTCCAACAAGGCCAGCGCCTGGCGGCAGTACGGACAATAATCAGCGGCGTAAACCACAACATCGGGCATGGCGCATCCAGGAGATCAGGATTTCTTGCGGCTGACCGGCAAATTGGCGTCCAGCCAAGCCGCCAGACCGCCATTCAAGCTGTACACGTTGGCGATGTGGTTTTTCTTGAGCAGCACGCAGGCCGACTGCGAGGTGACACCGCTGCGGCAATAAACGATGATCGGTTTATCGCCGGCCTTACTCAACTCGCCCCACCGCTCCTTCAGCGTTGCGAAAGGCAGATGTCGGGCCTGGGGTAAATGGCCGGCTTTATATTCGCCAGCGTCACGGACATCGACCACCCAGGCGTCCTGATCGTTGATTAAACGCAGGGCTTCGATGGCGTTGAGCGTGCGCACCCCGCGCATCCGGCGCAGAACCTCGCCGCCGATCAACATGCCGATAATGGCGAACAGCGCCAGAAACAGCAGGATGTTGTGCTGGGCAAACTCAGCGAAATCACTCATCAAGCTTCTCCGCGAGAGACCCCGTCCTTCAGGGCGGGGAGGGATAGCGGACGGCGCGGCAGTCCCCCTCGCGGGGACTG
>JBDHRB010000360.1:0-3308 GCA_039807355.1 Candidatus Competibacteraceae bacterium | reverse complement strand
CCTTCCGCCAGATGGGCGCTGACGCCCGGACTTTTGTCGCCACGATTACCCGCCGCGAGCGGATCATTCTGGAGCAGATCAGCGCCGGCCATGCCCATCCGTTTGAATTGCAAATTGAAACAGCAAGTTAAACCGAGTTCAGCATCGCATCGAGCTGCCGGTCAATCTCCGGCTCCAGCCGCGATTTCAGCGCCGCCAGTAGAAAGCCCAGGCGCACGTTGATATGGATCATCCCCGGCTCCAGGTCGATCTGTCCGCTGACCCCGGAGCGTTCAAAATGCAGGGAATTTTCCTGCCAGTGATGACTGATCTCATAACGCTCGGCCAACTGGTCGGCCAGCGCCTCCGCGGCAACGCGGGCCTGATCGAGACTCAGGGCGTGGGTGCGGTGCATGACAATATGGGACATGGTGAAGCGCCTCGTTTTTTTGGTTATTCCGGCAAATCCGCCAGCGACTGGGCCAACTGCAAATACCAGTCGCTCACGTCGCGGGTGGTGCCGATGCCGATGATGTCCAGATGATCCCAGCCGGCCAGAACGCCGTGCTCATTCCAGACCCCCGGCTTGGGCGGGTTGCGCCAAGGTACGATGCGATCCGCAGCATCCAGCGTGGGGCCGGCCATGGAGCGGGTGTTGACCAGACCATCATTTTCCCACCAGCGTTCGTCGATGATGACCCGCCCCGGTTGATCGCGGGTGTAGGAGCCGATGAACAGCGCGGTTCCCCAGAACTGCGGTAACAACGTCAGTTGCGGCACTTGGCGGCGAGACGGCCAAACCGGCTGGGTCGCCGAAGTGGACCAGGAAAAATAGTACACCTGGGGCCGGGCCGGAAAGCGCCGGTTCAATTCTTTTGCACCGTCAGGACTCAAATCCCAGGCGCTGATGTCGCGGGATTGCCAGATCGGGCTTTGCTCGACCCGGTTCAGATAGGCGCGGAACGATTCCTGCGGCAGGCGACGCAATCCCCACTGCTCCAGCTTGAAATCGTAGGGCAGTTCATCAGGCTGCCCGCCGGCCAGCGCCGCTAAACTGAGTAGCGAGGTGCGGAGCATCGCCAGCAGATGGGCGTCAACCGCCAGGCTGGTGCCGTCATGCGGCGAGGCCAGCGTGGTGATGCTGTGAATCCAGGCTTTACCGCCCTGAAACAGCGGCGAGCGTTCCGCCTCCGGAGTTGCGGCGATTTCCGCCGGGTCGCCCTGCTCCAGCAATCCGGTCAATACCCGGACCGTCTGGCCGCCCTGACTGTGGCCGATCAGGTGAATCTTGCGGATTCGGCCCTGCCGGTCTTGGGTTCCCCATGCGGGATAAAGGCCGGGAAAGCTGCGGCCATATCGGGCGTGGCGGTGAGTCGCTGCGTGAGCCTGACCGTAATCCACCGTGCCGCCTTTAAGGTAGGCGTACAGTTCGCAAGCGCGGTCCCAGTTGCTGGCAAACGGGCCAACCACGCCGGTATAGGTGCGATAACCGGCCTGATTGAGTGTTTCTTGTAGGTCGTTGAACCCGCCCCAGTATTTAAAGCCGAGCAGCTCATCCCGGCCCCAACCGGCGAAACCATGCACCAGCGCCAGCGGATAATCGTTGCCGGCGCGGGCAAAAGCGGCAGCGGCGCTGAGTGTCAGCCAGAGCAACAGGCGTAGCAGGTTGGGAAAACGCATGGCGGTCCTGGATTCAGGCGGTCGATACCCGGTCAATCAGCATAGCGCCGCCGCCGCCGCGCCGCCAATCCAGATCGAGCGGTCTAGGCGTCTGCCGGACTTCTCGCGTGTAGACGCACTCCAGCGATGGAATTGAACAGCACGCCGAGAGTCATGCTGTTGTGCAATAACGCCGACCACACCGGCGAGAGTAGGCCCAGCGCCGCGCCAGCGATCACGGCGGTATTGACCCCGGTGGAAAGGTGAAAATGCTGGCGGATCAGGCGCAGGGTACCCACGCTCAACGTCCGTGCGGCCAGCAGGGTGTGCAGATGGTCGTCGAGCAGCACGATGTCCGCGGTGGCGCGGGCCAAGTCAGCGCCTTTGGGCATGGCCAATCCGACATCGGCGGCGATCAGCGCCGGCGCATCGTTCACCCCATCGCCGATGAACGCTACTTTCGCCCCTTGCGCCTGCAAGCCCTCGACCATCGCCGCCTTGCCTTCCGGCGGACATTCGGCGTAAACCTCGTCCATGCCCAATTCCTGCGCCAACGCCTCAGCCTTGTCCTGGCGGTCGCCGGTCAATAACACCAGCCGCCGCACCCCGGATTGACGCAGTTGCGCCAGCACGTCCCTGGCTTCCGGGCGCAGGCGGTCGCGCAGGCCAATCAGGCCCAGCGGCTGTTGCTCCAGCGCCGCATACAGCAAGGTTTTACCGGCCTGTTCCAGCGCGGCGATAGATTGTTCGTGTGCGGCGAAGGAAACGCCTTGATGCGCTTCCAGAAAATGCCGGCTGCCGATCACTACGCCTTGTCCTTCAACTTGAGTCGTCAGGCCGTGCGCCACCAGATAATCGACTTCTTCATGCTCAATATGTCCGAGATGCTGCTGACGGGCGCGCTTGACCACCGCATCAGCCACCGGGTGGGTGGCGTGTTCCTCAATCGACGCGACCAGCGCCAGCAAACGCGCTTCATCCCAGGCCGCGTTCAGGCTCAATACATCGGTGACTTCCAGCAAACCGCTGGTCAGAGTGCCGGTTTTGTCGAACACGAACACATCGGCCTGGGCCAGACTGTCAATCGCCAGACTGCTGCGGAACAAAATGCCGTGCTTCGCGCCTTGATACATCGCCGACTTGATCGCTACTGGCGTACCCAGTTTCAGGGCGCAGGCGTAATCGACCAGAAACACCGAGGCCAAGCGGTCGAGATCGCCCGTCGCGGCGTAGACCAGCGCCCCGGCACCCAAGGTCAGTGAAACGCGCCGGTCGGCGAGCTGTTCGGCAACGCTCTGGGTCTGCGATTGTTGTTGCAAGGCCTTTTCGATAAAGCGGGCAATCCGGGCGGTGGTGGTTTCCGCGCCAACCCGGGTCGCAACAATGCGCAACCGTCCGGCTTCCAGCACCGTGCCGGATAGCACTTTATCACCCGCCTCCTTGCGCACCGCCAGACTCTCGCCGGTCACTGACGCCTGATTGACTTCGGCGTTGCCGCTGACCACTTTCCCGTCAATCGGAATCATCTCGCCCGGCCCGACTTCGATGCGGTCGCCGACCTGTAATTCACTGCACGGGATTTGCGTCAGCGCCCCGTCGCGTTCCACCCAGGTTTGCGTCGGCATCGGCTTGAGCAAATGGCGCAACAGATCGTCGGCGTGGCGCGTAGT
>JBDHRB010000359.1:0-3310 GCA_039807355.1 Candidatus Competibacteraceae bacterium | reverse complement strand
CCGCCAAGAACTGCTTCCAGCTCAACGACACCCATCCGACCATCGCCGTCGCCGAGCTGATGCGGCTGTTGATGGATGAGCATAGCGTCGGCTGGGATCAAGCCTGGACGATCACCAGTCAGGCGATGGCCTACACCAACCATACCCTGTTGCCCGAAGCCCTGGAACGCTGGTCGGTGCGGCTGTTCCGGCAATTGCTGCCGCGCATCCTCGACATCATTTATGAAATCAACGCCCGTTTCCTGGCCGAAGTGGCGCGGCGCTGGCCGGGCGACATCGAGCGGCAGGGGCGCATGTCGCTGATCGAGGAAGGCTATGAGCAGCAGGTGCGCATGGCCTATCTGGCCATCGTCGGCAGCGTTTCGGTCAACGGTGTGGCGGCGCTGCATTCGGAATTGTTGCAGAAAGGGCTGTTCCGCGACTTTTATGAGCTGTGGCCGGAAAGATTTAACAACAAGACCAACGGCGTCACCCAGCGGCGCTGGCTGGCCGGTTGCAATCCGGGCCTGAATGTGCTGATCACCGATGCGATTGGGCCGGGCTGGATCACCCAGCTCGATCAATTGCGCCAACTGATTCCCTACGCCAATGACCCGAAGTTCCGCGCCCAGTGGCGGCAGGTCAAGCACGATAACAAGGTGCGGCTGGCCACGCTGGTCGAGGCCGACTGCGGCGTCGTGTTCAACACCCAGGCCCTGTTCGATGTGCAGGTCAAGCGTATGCACGAGTACAAGCGCCAGTTGCTGAACATCCTGCACGTCATCCACTTGTATGACCGGATCAAACGCGGCGACACCGCAAACTGGACGCCGCGCTGCGTGTTGATCGGCGGCAAGGCAGCGCCCGGCTATTACATGGCCAAGCAAATCATCAAGCTGACCAATAATGTCGCCCGGGTCATCAACAACGACGCCGAGGTGGGCGACCGGCTGAAGCTGGCGTTTCTGCCCAATTATCGGGTGTCGGCGATGGAAATCATCTGCCCCGGCACCGATCTGTCCGAACAGATTTCCACCGCCGGCAAGGAAGCCTCCGGCACCGGCAACATGAAGTTCATGATGAACGGCGCAGTGACCATTGGCACGCTGGACGGAGCCAACATCGAAATCCGCGAAGAATGCGGCGACGACAATTTCTTCCTGTTTGGCCTGACCGCCCAGCAAGTCGAAGAGCGGCGGCAAAACTACAATCCGCTGGCGATCATTCACGACGATTCCGACATCGCCCGGATCATGCAATTGCTGGAAAGCGGTCACTTCAACCAGTTCGAGCGGGGGATTTTTGACCCGATCCTGCATTCGTTGACCAGTCCGCACGATCCGTGGCTGACGATTGCCGATCTGCGCGCCTTCATCGACGCGCAACATTGCGCCGCGCTGGCGTATCAGGATGAAGAACGCTGGACGCGGATGAGCATTCTCAACACCGCCACCAGCGGCAAGTTCTCCACCGACCGCACCATGCGCGAGTACAACGCGGAAATCTGGAAACTCAAGCCGCTGCCGGAAATGCCGCTGGTCTAAACCCGAGCGAATCCCCGGCGTTTTTGCAAAATCCCCCGGCAATGGGGGATTTTTCGTCTATGAGTGAATCGTAAGGCTGCCTAACCCGGAGACGGTTCGGAGAGGATGGATGATTAAGCAACATTATGATTTGTTAGTGATTGGCGGCGGCAGCGGCGGGCTGTCGGTCGCAGAGCGGGCGGCGCGTTATGGCGCACGCTGCGGATTGATCGAAGCCGAGCGACTGGGGGGAACCTGCGTCAACGCCGGCTGCGTCCCGAAAAAAATCATGTGGTACGCCGCTCATCTTGCCCACGCCCTTGATGATGCGGCGGGCTATGGATTCCGGCTGGACTATTTTGGTTTTGACTGGCGCAAGTTGCAGACCGCCCGCGACGCCTTCGTCCGCGACATCAATGACTGGTATCTCGGTTATCTGGAGCAGGCCAAGGTCGAATTGCTGCGCGGCTTTGGCCGGTTCGTTGATGCGCATACCCTGGAGGTGAACGGGGTCCGCTACAGCGCCGACCACATCGTGATCGCCGCTGGCGGTCGTCCCCAAGTTCCGGAACTGCCCGGCGCTGAATTTGGCCTCACCTCGGACGGTTTTTTCGCATTGTCATCCTGTCCGCCGCGCACCGCGATTGTCGGCGGCGGCTATATCGCCGTCGAGCTGGCCGGGATGCTGCAAGCGCTGGGTTCCGAAGTAACGTTGCTGGTGCGCAAGGAGCAGATTTTGCGTTCGTTCGATGTCTTGTTGCGCGAGCAGTTGCTGGAACGGCTCGGCGAAGACGGGGTGACGGTGCTTACCCAAACCCAGGTTCGGGCAGTGGCGCGTCGGGTCAATGGCGTACTCAATCTGCATTGCGCCGGTCAGGCTGGCGTTCTGCACGTCGATGCGCTGATCTGGGCCACCGGGCGGGTTCCGAATACGGACCGGCTGAATCTGGGTGCGGCTGGGGTGACCGTCAATTTGAATGGCTCGATTCCCACCGATCCGTTGCAGAACACCGATGTTCCCGGCATTTACGCGATTGGCGATGTCACCGAGCAGTTCCATCTGACCCCGGTGGCGATTGCCGCTGGCCGGCGGCTGGCGGATCGGCTGTTTGGCGGACAACCGGAACGGCGTCTGTCCTATGAGAACATTCCCACCGTGGTGTTCAGCCACCCGCCCATCGGCGCGGTCGGTCTGACCGAGGAGCAAGCCCGTAGTCAATTCGGCGACGCGGTGAAGATTTACCAGACGCAGTTTCGCCCGATGTACCACGCCTTCACCGCCCGCCAGCCGCAGACGGCGATGAAACTGGTCTGCGTCGGTGCGGAGGAAAAGATCGTCGGTTGCCACATGATCGGCGAGGGCGTGGACGAGATGCTGCAAGGTTTCGCCGTGGCGGTGCGGATGGGCGCAACCAAGCGCGATTTCGACGACACGGTGGCGATTCATCCCACCAGCGCCGAAGAACTGGTGACGATGCGTTGACATCGGGTTGGCTGCGCTGGGTGAGCGCCGCGCCGAGAGAATGATGGCTTGATTGACACCGCGACGCTCTCGCTGGCTATTGGCTTGGGCAATCTGGCCTTTGCCGTGCTGGTCACCGTATACACCGGGTCCATCAGGATCACCCATGAACCCTTATCGACCTGGCGCTGGGCGCGTCTGATCGGCAGCATCGCCTTTTTCTTGATCTGGCTGCGTCCGGCGATTCCGCTCTGGCTTTCGCTCACCGCGTCGCATTTGCTGCTGATCGCCGCCTGGGCGCTGGAATATGCCGCCTACGCCAATCTGCTGGGTCGGCGCGACTGGC
>JBDHRB010000358.1:0-3321 GCA_039807355.1 Candidatus Competibacteraceae bacterium | reverse complement strand
AATAGGCTTCGGCGGCGACCGTTCCCTGTTCGTCGGCCAGTTGCCGCAACTGGCTGACCGCATTGGCGTAATGTTCGCGGAAGCGCCGCAACTGCTTGCGATAGGCTTCGGCCTTGCCGCCGATCCGCCGCACGCCAGAGCGGGCGTCCAGACGGGTCAGCGCCAGTAAGTCGTCCGGCAGGTCCGCGGCCGGGTTTGGCGCTTCGCGGCGGGCCGGCTCCGGGCGCAGTCCCGGACGCACCCATTGCGCCAACACCGCCATCAGCCGCTCCGGGGCCACCGGTTTGGTCACATAGTCGTTCATCCCCGCCGCCTGACTTTGCTCGGCGTCATCGGGCGTGGCTAAAGCGGTCATGGCGATGATCGGCAGTGCGGCGAAGCGCTCCCCGCCCGGCTGTTGCGCCAGCGCTCGGATGCGCCGCGCCGCCTCCAATCCATCCAGCACCGGCATTTGTAAATCCATCAGCACCGCGTCGTAGTGGTGTTGCTGTACCTGATCGAGCGCGTCTTGCCCGTTCACCGCTTCGTCCACGACTAACCCTTCGCTGCGTAACAGTTCGCTGGCAAATTCGCGGTTGATGTCGTTGTCCTCGACCAGCAGCAGTCGAGCGCCGTTCAGAGAGCGATGAGTCAGCGAATCGCGCAGCGCAGGAGTAGGTCGCTCATCCGCGCCGAGCAAACGCCCGCGCCCTAATACGGAAAGCAACGTGTCCAGCAGAGTAGACGGCGACACCGGTTTAATCAGGAAACCGTCTACCCCGGCCTGTTCCGCCCGCTGGATCACATCAGAACGGCCATAGGCGGTGACAATAATCACCTTGGGTTGATGCGTAATCGCCGGATTGCGGTGGATGCGCTGGGTGGCTTCGTCGCCGTTCATGCCCGGCATTCGCCAGTCTATCAGCACCAGGTCATAGGGCGGTTCGGCAGTTTCCAGCAGGTTCAGGGCGGCGGGACCGCTGGCGGCGCTTGCAACTTCAAGATGGAAGAAGCGCAGCATCTCGGTGAGGATGTCCCTGGACACGCTGTTATCGTCCACCACCAGCACCCGCACCCCGGCCAGCAGCGGGCCAGCCTGCTCGACTAACTCCCGCCGCCGCCGCTGCGCTTGCTGGACGATACGCAACGGGACGTTAAAGCCGATGGTGGTGCCGTGTCCGGGTTGGGAATCTTCCACCCAGATGCGCCCGCCCATCAGTTCAATCAAATTCTTGCTGATTGCCAGTCCCAGACCGGTGCCGCCAAAGCGCCGCGTGGTCGATTGATCGGCCTGGGTGAATTTCTCAAACAGCCGCGCTTGCGCTTCCGCGCTCATGCCAATCCCGGAATCCCGCACATAAACCTGCAAGGTCAAATCGCTCTCGGTCGCTTTGACGCTGTGCAGGGTCAACTCGATTTCGCCCTGTTCAGTGAATTTAACTGCGTTGTTGCACAGGTTGAGCAGCACTTGGCCGAGGCGCAGCGGATCGCCAATCAGCGCCGGCGGAATAGCGACATCGTAGCGAATCAGAAATTCCAGACCTTTTTGCGCAGCCTGGATGCCGATAACGTCGGTCAACGGCTCCAGCACCCGGTTCAGGCTGAATTCGACGTTCTCCAACTCCAGTTTGCCGGCTTCGATCTTGGAAAAATCGAGGATGTCGTTGATCAGGCCGAGCAGCGAATGCGCCGCGCTTTGGGCTTTGCTCAGGTGGTTATACAAACCGGGCGGCAGATCGTTATTCTTCAACGCCAGATAGAGCATCCCCAGAATGGCGTTGATCGGCGTGCGAATTTCATGACTCATGTTGGCCAGAAATTCCGATTTCATGCGCGTCGCGTCTTCGGCCATGGTCTTGGCGCTCAACAATTCAGCGGTGCGGTGCGCAACCTGCTGTTCCAGATTGGCGCGCTGATCCTCCAGGTCTCGCGTGGTCTGCATCAGGGCCTTGGTGCGCTGATCGACCTGCCAGCGCAGCAGCAGGCTGATTCCCAACAGCAACAGCAGTCCGCCTCCCAAGCCGATCAGCACCCGCTGCACCCAGAAGGGAATCCGCACTTCAGGCGGCAACGCCATGCTCCGATGCAGAGCCTGGAAATAGATCGAGGTTGAATCGCGGCACCAATCGGTCAAATGCGCGTCGATGCGCTCCAGCAGGTCGGCGTTGCGCCCCTTGCCGGCGGCGAAGTACAGATTGGTCGGCAGGAAAACGATAGGCGTTTCCTGCAAGCGGTATTTGCCGCCGTTGTGCGCGGCGAAGAAGCTGTTGGTCACCACCGCGTCAGCTTGACCGGAAACCACCGCCGCATAGCCCTGTTCCAGCGAATCCACCAACACCGGCTGGTAGGCGTGCTGGCCGCCGGCCATCAGTTGGGCAAAGAAAGCTTCCTGGATTCCGCCTTGCAGAATAGCGATGCGCCGACCGGCCAGATCGGCCAGCGACAACACCTTGAAATCGGGATGGCTGTAGACCTGCGACCAACTGCTGGCTATCGAAACCTGATGAAAGTCGAAACGCCGCGCCCGTTCGCTGGACAAGGCGACATCCGGCATCAGATCAAGCGTTCCTTTCTCCAGTTGCGCCAGACAGTCAGCCCACTCGCAGGGAACGTAACGCAGGGTCCAGTTCTCGGCGCGGGCAATCTTATTGAGCAACTCGACGAACAAACCGGCGGGCTGGCCGTTTTCGTTGGTATAAACTTTCGGCGGGTTTTGGTAGAGACCCACGCTGACCTTGCGGGGTTCGGTCTGCATCGCGCATCGCCAAACCGCAACGGCAAATAGCGCCAGAATCACCAAGACCAGAAAACGACGAACAATTTTCATAATAGGAAGTATGGTTATTTTTATTGACAGCCTAGCATCTAAAATGCGCTGAACAAACCCGATCCGCGTTTATCCAAGCGGATTGACGACTGCTAACGCCATCATCGCCTTGTTTCATCTGAAATCGCTTGCGCGATCAAGCCGAATCAAACCGACTGACTACTGCCAACGCCATAATCGCCCATGTCCATTGCAACGCCTAAAACCATTTACCGCAGCGACTATACGCCGCCCGCTTACCGCATCCCCAGCCTTGATTTGCGGTTTGAACTCGGCGATGACTTTACAACGGTGTTTTCCCGATTACGCCTGGTGCGCGCCGCAACCACCGCGCCCGGAACGCCCCTGCTCCTGGACGGCCAGCATCTGGAATTGATCTCGCTGGCTCTGGATGGAACGCCATTGAGCGCGGACCGCTATCAGGTCGATGCAGACCGGCTGACCCTGTTCGATCCGCCGGCGGACTTTTCCCTGGAACTGGTCACGCGGATTCGTCCCCAGGACAACGCGGCGCT
>JBDHRB010000357.1:0-3323 GCA_039807355.1 Candidatus Competibacteraceae bacterium | reverse complement strand
GCAACTCCTCGATCCAGTCTTCCTGCACCAAGCGCATCACTTCCTTTTTTTCCGGGCTGCGCACCGAATCGACCAGGAATATCCCGTCTTCGTTGACGTGGATTTCCAGATCGAAGCCGCGCCGATAGGCCGACAGCGCCAGTCCATAGGGACCGCAACCGCCGTGGCCGGAAGTCATGAAAATGGTGGTGGCCTCGCGCCACAAGCGCAGTTCCAGGGTGCGGTTCAATTCCAAACCCGGATCGAGCGCCTTCATCGCCATCATCAGTGCCGCCGGGCCACAGGTGAAATCCAGGGTTTGCTGATAGTAGGGAACCTTGACCAGATCAAGCCCAAGTTGCGGAACCAGGCGCTTTTCAAAACGCAGCGCCGCCATGTGGTCTTGGTAATAGTCCAGCACTTCCTTGAACGGGCGGTAGCCGTGGCGCTGGAACAATTTGAGCGAGGCCGGGTTATCGCGGCGCACTTCCAGGCGCATCGACACGCAGTCGCGCTCCAGCGCCGCCGCTTCCGCCGCATTCAGCAGGCGGTCGCCGATCCGCCGATGCGCGAAGTCAGAATGAACCGCGATGGAATACAGCCGAGCCATCGACGTGCCACGGGAAAACAGCAGCAACACATAGCCGTGAATCCGCCCGCTTTCTTCCTCAAGCAGGGTAGCGGCGTGGCCGCGAGTCAGCAGGTGGCGAAAGCTGCGCCGGGAAAGTCGATCCGTGTTAAAGCAGTGATTTTCAATGACCAGCAAAGCCGGCAGATCATCCAGGGTAGCGTGGCGCAACATGGCAATTCAGCAGGGGGTTAACCGGTGAAAATCATCGGCGATGCAAGCAGGGGGATGGGCGAAACGGCTTGGCGACCAGGGCCAGGGCCAGGGACAAGGTGTCCATCAGCGAATCTTGATATTATCGCCGGTATCCCCCGCTATCGCCAGTGAAAATCATCATGTCCACCCTGTCCCCCCTGCTGTTGGAGCGCATTCGCCAACTGATCGCCATTCCTTCGGTGAGCAGCGTATCGCCGCAATTTGACCAGAGTAATCAGCCGGTCATCGACTTGTTAGCGAATTGGCTGGATGAGGCCGGTTTCGCGGTGCGCATCGAGCCGGTGTCCGGTCATCCGGGCAAGGCCAATCTGATCGCCACCCTGGGCAGCGGGCCGGGCGGATTGGTGCTGGCCGGACACACCGACACCGTGCCGTTCGACGCTGGACGCTGGCGCTTTGATCCGTTCGGCGGCGTGATCGCTGACCAGCGGATTTACGGGCTGGGTTCCGCCGATATGAAATCCTTTTTGGCGCTGGCGCTGGAAGCGGCGCGGGCGTTTTCCGCCGCCGATTTGCGCCAGCCGCTGGTGATTCTGGCCACCGCCGATGAAGAAAGCAGCATGTGCGGGGCGCAGGCGCTGGCGGCGGCGGGTCAACCGCTGGGACGCCATGCGCTGATCGGCGAGCCAACCGGCCTGAAGCCGGTGCGGATGCACAAGGGCATTTTGATGGAAGCGATTCGTCTGCAAGGTCGCTCCGGGCATTCCAGCAATCCGGCGCTGGGGGTGAACGCCCTGGAAGGAATGCATGAAGTGATCGGCGAACTGCTGCGCTGGCGGGCGGAATTGCAGGCGCGTTATCACAATCCCTTGTTTGAAGTGGATGTGCCGACCCTGAATCTGGGCCACATTCACGGCGGCGACAATCCGAACCGGATTTGTGCGGACTGCGAACTGCATATCGACATCCGACCGTTGCCGGGGATGACGCTGGATGATTTGCGCGAAGCCTTGCAAAGCCGCTTGCAGCACCGGCTCGCTGACAGCGCGTTGCAACTGAGTTTGCTGCCGCTGTTTCCCGGCATCGAGGCGTTCGAGACCCCGGCTTCCGCAACCATCGTCCAGGTCACGGAAGCATTGACCGGCGCGCCGGCGGGCGTGGTCGGCTTCGGCACCGAGGGGCCGTATCTGAACGCCCTGGGCATGGAAACGGTGATTCTTGGCCCCGGCAGCGTCGATTGCGCCCATCAGCCCGATGAATTTTTACCGCTGGCGGCGATTCCGCCGACGCTGGACATTCTGCAAGGACTGATCCGGCGCTTGTGCCTATCCCCGGCATGAGCAATCTGTCCCTGATCTTCGGCGCACTCGGCCCGATCTTCGCGCTGATTCTGCTCGGTCTGGGTCTGCGACGCTTCGACTTTCCCGGCGACAGTTTCTGGCCCGCCGCCGAGCGTTTCACCTATTTCATCCTGTTTCCCGCCTTGCTGGTGCATCGGCTGGCCTTGTCGCGCCTGGGCGATTACGCAGTGCTGCCGGTGGCGTTGAGCATCGCCGCCCTGCTGTTGACCATGACCGCGCTGGTTTACGCCCTGCGGCCCTGGTTGAATGTCGATGGCCCGGCGTTCACTTCGATCTATCAAGGGGTGATTCGCTTCAACACCTATGTCGGGCTGGCGGTGATGCTGGCCCTGTTCCACGCTGAAGGCGGCACGGCGGCGGCGCTGGTCATGGCGATCATGATTCCGATGATTAACGTGCTGTGCGTGCTGGTGTTGAGCGTCCACGCCCATCAGTCGGTGACGGCCAGCGGGGTTTTACGCGGCCTGTTGACCAATCCGCTGATTTTGGGCTGTCTGATCGGCATCGGGCTGAATGTGAGCGGAATCGGCCTGCCCTGGGGTTCAGCGGCGGTGCTGGAGCTTCTGGCCCGCGCTGCGTTGCCGCTGGGCCTGTTGGCGGTCGGGGCGGGATTGCGCCTGGAAGGACTGAACCGCCCGGCGCTGTTGCTGATCGCCAGCGGTTTAAAATTACTGGTTCTACCGGCGCTGGCCGCGCTGTTCTGCGCGATCCTCCAGCCGGGGCCGCTGGAAACGGCGGCGTTAGTCACCTTCGCCGCCTTGCCGGGCGCGACCGCCGCTTACATTCTGGCGCGGCACATGGGCGGCGATGCGCCGCTGATCGCGGCGATTGTGACCGTGGAAACCGCGCTGGCGCTGGTCACCCTGCCGTTGGTATTAATCTGGGTGGTGTAAGCAGAGCCAATCCATCAACCGTAGACGGAAAACCGGGAAAAGTTGTGAACGCATTGATTCTAGGCGGCGCTCGCTCCGGCAAAAGCGCCTTCGCCCAACGCCAGGCGATGTCCAGCGGTCTGGATGTCTTCTATCTCGCCACTGCCCAGGCCGGCGACGCGGAAATGACCGAACGCATCGCCCGGCATCGCGCCGAACGCCCGGCGCACTGGGGACTGGTGGAAGAACCGCTGGCGCTGGCCGCCGCGCTGAACGCACACGCTGCCGCTGACCGCTGTCTGCTGGTGGATTGCCTGACCTTGTGGT
>JBDHRB010000356.1:0-3332 GCA_039807355.1 Candidatus Competibacteraceae bacterium | reverse complement strand
CGCCGTCTTCCTGAATCTCCAGATACGGGGCCAGCTCCAGACGCAGGGTGTCGGAATAGTCGAAGGGATAACGTTCGGCGTCTTCCTCGACGAAGAAATCAAAGGGATTAATCACCGTCATCTCGGCGACCAAATCGACCGTGATGCTCAGTTCGCGGATCTTTTCCGGGAACACTAGCCGCGCCTGGAAATTGCCGAACGGGTCTTGCAGCCAGTTGATAAAATACTGACCGGCGGGTTCGATTCTTAATGAATAAGCGTGAACCGGGGTGCGGGTATGC
This sequence comes from Candidatus Competibacteraceae bacterium, assembly GCA_039807355.1. Taxonomy (GTDB): domain Bacteria; phylum Pseudomonadota; class Gammaproteobacteria; order Competibacterales; family Competibacteraceae; genus UBA2383. The sequence continues at coordinate 3,051 of JBDHRB010000356.1, read as the reverse complement.
GGCGCGGGCCGCAGGCGGATCACATGCGGCGAAACGCTAACGGCGCGGTCGAAGCGGTACGAGGTTTGATGATGGAGCGCAACACGAATGGCCATGGCCGATCCTTGAGTAGGGACTGTTTTACGATGTTTGCAGGGAAGGCGAATCTTCAAAGTTATGCAAGTTCAATGCAAGATATTCATAGCGTCAGTTTTTCAGGCTGGCGCAGCGCCCGCAACGCCCCAAATAAGGGCATTGAGCGCGGCGACGCACCCTGATCAGTGCATTGTTGTTCTCGAATCGGGCATGGCGCGGCGTCAGCAAAACCTAAAATCGTCAACGGTACGGATATTGCTGAATCCAGTGCGCCTACTACTTAAAAAACGTCATGCCCGTATCCATACGGGAACCTAAGGAACGACCTGATGACCATCCACTGGCAACAGTATGCCGCTCCCGGCTGTTATGATGAACTCGTCAACAATGGTTCGGGACCCCGTCCCGCCGCCCGCGCCCTGTGCGAGTATCTGGCCTCGTTGAGCGACGAGGAGCTGCGCGAGCGCAAGACCGCCGCCGAACTGGCTATTCTGGTCATGGGCATCACCTTCACGGTCTACACCGAAGGTGGCAGCATCGACCGGGCCTGGCCGTTTGACATCGTGCCGCGCATTATCCCCAAGCAAGAATGGGATCGCACCGATGCGGGTTTAAAACAGCGGGTGCAGGCGCTGAATTTATTCATCGACGACCTGTACCACGAGCAGAAAATCGTCAAGGACGGCGTGTTGCCCGCTGAGGTCTTGGCGCAGTCGGTCAACTTCCGCCCGCAATGCATGGGCGCGAATCCCGGTCACCGGGTCTGGGCGCACATCTGCGGTTCGGATTTGGTGCGCGACAAGGACGGCGTGATTTATGTGCTGGAAGACAACCTGCGCGTGCCCTCCGGCGTGTCCTACATGCTGGAAAACCGGGTGGTCACCAAGCGGGTGTTCCCGGAGCTGTTCGAGCATCAACGCATTCTCCCGGTCGATGACTACGCGCCGCGTCTTTATGACATGCTGGCCTCGTTGTCGCCGCGCCCCGGCGATCATCCGACAGTGGTGGTGCTCACCCCCGGCATCTACAACTCCGCTTACTTCGAGCATTCTTATCTCGCCCAACAAATGGGCGTCGAGCTGGTCGAAGGCAGCGATCTGGAAGTCAGCGATGATGATGTCGTCTACATGCGCACGATCAAGGGTCTGGAGCGCGTCGATGTCATCTACCGGCGCATCGACGATCTGTTCCTCGATCCCGAAGCGTTCCGCCCGGATTCGGCGCTGGGCGTCAAGGGTCTGATGCGCGCCTGGCGCGCCGGCAAGGTCGCGTTAGCCAACGCCCCCGGCGCCGGGGTTGCCGATGACAAAGTGGTGTACGCCTTTGTCCCGCAGATCATTAAGTATTACCTGGATCAGGAGCCGTTGATTCCCAACGTGCCGTCCTATCTGTGCATGAACGAGAAAGATCGGCTTTATGTGCTGGCCAATCTGGACAAGCTGGTGGTCAAGCCGGCCAACGAATCCGGCGGCTACGGGATGCTGGTCGGGCCGCACGCCACCCCTAGCGAGCGCAAGCGTTTCGCCGAACTGATCCAGAAAGACCCGCGCAATTACATCGCGCAACCCACGCTGTCCCTCTCGACCTCGCCGACCCTGTGCGATGACCGGATGGAGCCGCGCCATGTCGATTTGCGACCGTTCATTCTGTCTGGCCCCCAGACCTACGTCACTACCGGCGGTCTGACCCGGGTGGCGTTGAAAAAAGGTTCGCTGGTGGTCAACTCCTCGCAGGGCGGGGGGAGCAAGGACACCTGGATCGTTGATACCGAGGGCTTCTAATCATGTTGTCACGCGTCGCCCAGAACATTTACTGGATGTCCCGCTATCTGGAACGGGCGGAAGACACCGCCCGCCTGATCAACGTCAACACCAACCTGCTGCTGGATCTGCCGCGCAACACCACGTTTGGCTGGCTGCCGCTGATTTTCATCGTCAGCGCCGAAGAGCAGTTTTTTGAAAAGGACCCCCAGCGCCTGGCCGATGAAAACGCTGTTGTGGATTTTCTCATCAGCGACCGCGACCACTCCGGCTCGATTATCTCCAGCCTGGCCGCGGCCCGCGAGAATCTGCGCACCACCCGCGACACCGTGCCGCAGGAAGCCTGGGAACAAATCAATGGGCTGTACATCTACGCCCGCGATCATGTTCCCAATCGGCGCGGACGCTTTGAATTTCTGCGCCGGGTGATTCACGGTGCGCAACAAATCAACGGCTTGCTGGCGGGAACCATGAGCCGCACTTCCGCCTACGATTTTGTGCGCCTGGGCCGTTATTTAGAACGCGCCGACATGACCACGCGCATCCTGGATGTGCGTTCCGCTAACCTGTTGCCGCGCCACGGCCAGTCCGCCGCGCCCAGCGCCGAGCCGGAATCGCCAGCCGTCAGCAAGGAGCAAGACCCGTTTGAAAGCATTCAATGGATGAGCGTGCTGAAATCGCTCAGTGCTTATCAAATGTACCGCCAGCAGGTGCGCCTGCGGGTCGGCGGCCCGGACGTGTTGAAGTTTCTGCTGCAAAATGAGTTGTTCCCGCGTTCCGTCGCCTGTTCCCTGGGACAGTTGCAAGTCTCGCTGGCACACCTGCCGCGCAACGCCGCGCCGCTGACTGGGGTCGCCGCACTCAAGCAGCGTCTCAACCAAGCCGCCGTGCCAGCCCTGGCCCACGAGGGTCTGCACGACTTCATCGACCAGTTGCAAATCGGCTTCGGCGAGCTGCACGGTCAAATCGCCGCTACCTATTTCATGCATTAACCGCACTGCTGCGGCGTCTTCCGGCGCAACGCCGGAAGGCGGATTTCTCTTGATGCGCCGGCCTGGCGTCGGCGTTTTTTCACATTGCGACCGCCCCCCCCTTCCCGGACAATACCCGGCATCCCATTCCGCAACTCAAGGGGGCATCATCATGGCGTACCAGCATCGCTACCTGGATGGCAGTCCGCTCAACTGGCCGGCCGGCAAAGTCGTGTGCATCGGAC
>JBDHRB010000355.1:0-3337 GCA_039807355.1 Candidatus Competibacteraceae bacterium | reverse complement strand
CCGCCGGCATGAACGAGTAGCAAAGAATCCGCTCCGATTGCTGGCCGATGCGATCCACCCGCCCGGCGCGTTGAATCAGGCGGATGATCGCCCAGGGCAGGTCGTAATTGACCACAATGGCGCAATCCTGAAGATTCTGCCCTTCCGACAGCACATCCGTAGCGATCAGAATGCGCAATTCGGCGGCGTCGGCCATCTGCGCTCGCTTGCCGTTGGCATCCGGGGCAAATCGCCAGGCCAGTTCGGTCGGATTCAGGCTTTTCCCGGTGGCGGTTTCCACGCCCGGCACGCCCAGCGCCATGAGCTGATTTTTCAGATAGCGGGCGGTGTCGGCGAACTGGGTGAAAATCAGCAGCTTTTCCTGAGCGTGGCGCTTGACCGCCAGTTGATGCAACTCGGCCAGCTTGGCGTCCTGCGCCGGGTTCCAGGGGCCGCAGAAATCCAGCACGGCAATCAGCGCCTGGGCGTCCCGGCGTAAATGTTCAGCCAGACGTTTGTTGAACAGGGCGCCCGGCAGCCACTTGAAGCGTTTTGCGCCGGCGCTGGCGTAAACCGCATAGACCTCAGCGGCGCGGGCGCGAAAATCCGCCTCGCTGCGCAAGCGACTTCCCCGATGGGCTGTCCCGCTGTCGGAGGAACTCAGCGCCGGAGAACGGTCCTCCTCATCCTCGTCGGCATCCTCGTCATCCCCGGCGTCCAGCGCCTCTTCAGCATCCTCATCCGCATAGCGGGAATCCAGCAGTTCCGCGCCTTGCGTCCCCAGCGGCAGTTCCAGAGCGTTTTCCAGCGCATGGAGAAAGACAAAGTTGCGCAGAATATGGCGCTCGATAGAGAGCAGAAACGCCGGGCCGGCGCTTTCCAGACGCTTGAACAGATTGGTGCGGCAAAAACCCATCAGCCGGCTGCCGGCCCGCGACAAGCCGTTGATCATCGCGGCCTGTTGCGCAGTCGGTGCGCTCTTGGGTCGGGAGGCCAGGTAATTGCCCAGTCCATAACGCGGCAGGGTCAGGGCGTTGAGGGTATCGACTACCTGTGGCGAATACAGCCGGCCATAGGGGTCCGCCGGATCGGCGTCGTTGATGGTGAATCGGACATTGCGCGGCAGGCGGGCGGGAAAACAGGATTTCCGCCCGTCGGCGAACCGCAGGTATTTGCGCTGGGTTTCGGGATCGTTGTGGGCGTAGTTTTGCAGGATGAAGCCCCGGGTGCGCCGCACCATGTAGCGCCGCATCAGATCACGCCAGTCGTCAGGATCGGGACTCTTTTCAAAGGCGGCCAGCGAACGCACCGGACACTGGTGGCGGCGCATGAATTCTGCTTCGCCCCCCAAGGTCGCCAGGTATTTTTCCGGTCGGACGCCCAGATCGGCATCGTCGCGCAGGAACAGCGCCAGTTGCGCGGACAGGTCCAGCCAGGTTTTGTTATACGGCGTGGCCGACAGCAGAATGCACAGGCTGTCGTTGCGCTCGATATAGTCGCGGATCGCCCGGTAACGCTGGCCTTCCTTGTTGCGCAGATTGTGCGATTCGTCGATCAGCACCACCCGATAGCGGCGGGTTTTCTCCGGCAACTCGTTGATGACCCGCGACAACGACAAGACCTTGGCGCGCAGCCGGTAGGTGTGGACATAATCCTCCCACATCGCCACCAGATTTTTCGGGCAGATCATCAGCGTTTCCGTGTGATAGTCGTCCTCGAAAATCTTGGCCAGAGCGGTCGCCATCAGCGACTTGCCCAATCCCACCACATCGCCGATTAACACGCCACCCCGTTTATTCAGATGGTGCGCGGCGATCTTCACCGCCGCAATCTGGAAGTCGAACAGGGTGTCGCCAAACGCCTTGGGAATCTGAAATTCCGCCAAACCGAGCCGGGCTTCCTGGGCCAGGTGATAGGCGATTTTCAGGTAAATCTGGTAAGGCGGAATGGGTTTTTCCCGGACCCAGCTTTCGTCAATGATCGCCGCCAGTTCCTGGGAAATATCCAGACACCAGCGATCCCGCCAGCGCTCTTCAAACCAGTGGACCAGCTTGATGCAGGCGTCGCCATCCAGCACATCAATGTTCAATTCGCCTTGATGAGCGAGACCGGCCAGGGTGAGATTGCTGCTGCCCAGATAGGCGATCACCGGGTTGATCGGGTCCTGCCGGTAAAGCAGATACAGCTTGGCGTGCAGCAAATGGCGCAGATAGACCTTGACGGTCAGTTGTCCGGCGCGTAGCTGCGCGGAAAGCTGGCGCAGCGCGGTTTCGTCGGCGTTGGTGGGCGCACCGTAAGTCAGTTGCTCGCGGAACTCTTCGGCGATGCGGCGCTTTTCACGCAAGGCGGTCGGGTTGTCGAGGGCGTCATCGACACCGCCGACGCGCAGCCGTCGGCGCAGTTCCTCACTGGGCGCAACGTGCATACCGATCAGCAGACGGCAGCCATGACCGGCCCCGCCGGTCCAGCCATTCACGATGTCGCTCAGGGAACGCCAGCCGCGCAGATTGAAATAGCCGACGCAGAAGTCGGCGCGTTCCGCGACCGCCAGAGTGTCGCGCAGGGCAGGCAGGAGAGCAGTTTGGATATTGTCGAAAATGCGCGGCATGGCGTTGATGGGTCACTGATTGGGGTGGGAATCCAAATCTTGCTTGTTTCCGTTGGCAAAATCCCCAATCCCTGAAGCTTGGCATTCATCGAGAACGGATGACCAACGACTTTCAAAATAGCGGGATGAAACGGGCAATAGCACGATGCTACCTGCGCTCCCTATCCCCCTTTTCTCTCTCTTGTTCTCGATACGGATTGGGCGAATAATCCAAGTCAGAAATTGAATTGGGAACTGAACCATGTTGCAACTTAACATTCACGAAGCCAAAACGCATCTTTCCCGCTATCTGCCGGCGCTGGAACAAGGCGAGACGATCCTCTTGTGCAAGCGCAATGTACCGATTGCCGAAATTCGTCCATTGCCGAAGATGCCGACCGAGCCGCGCCCGTTCGGGTTAGCCGCCGACCGGGGTGTTGAATTGCCGCCGGAGTTCTTCGAACCGCTACCTAGCGAACTACTGGCGGCCTTCAATGGAGTAGGCGAGTGAACATTTTGCTCGATACCTGCACCTTTCTATGGATCGTGCGCGATTCCCCACAACTGTCGGCTACCGCCCGCACGCTGTTCAGCGATCCTCACCATACTGTCTACCTGAGCGCCGTATCCGCTTGGGAGATCATGGTCAAGCATCAGTTGGGGAGACTGCCACTGGCCGAATCCCCGCATCACTATATTCCCCACGAACGCGCCAAACACCGAATTGCCGCGCTCGACCTGACCGAGGCGGCGGTTCTGGAGTTGCGGCGG
>JBDHRB010000354.1:0-3340 GCA_039807355.1 Candidatus Competibacteraceae bacterium | reverse complement strand
GGCGTGCTGATTCAGGAAGTCACCCCGGAACTGGCCCAGTCCTTCAATCTCGATAAACCGCGCGGCGCGCTGGTCGGTCAGGTGCTGCCCAACAGTCCGGCCCAGACGGCGGGCATTCAAGTCGGCGACATCATCGTCGCCTTCAACGGCCAAGCGATTCAGCAATCGCGGGAACTGCCGCCGCTGGTCGGACGGATTCGCCCCGGCGCCAGCGCACCGATGACCTTGATCCGCGACGGCAAGGAACAGGCGCTGACCATCAAGCTTGAGGAGTTGCCCGAAGACGCCAAGCAGCAGCAAGCCATCGCCGTCGCGCCATCGAAAGGCCGACTGGGCCTGACCGTGACCGAGCTGCCGGCGGATCAGCGTCAGGACGGCGTGAAAGGCGTCTGGGTCAAGGATGTGAGCGAAGGCCCGGCGGCCAGCGCCGGCATCCGTTCCGGCGACATCATCACCCGCATCAACAACGTCGAGATCAGCGATCCGGCGCAGTTCGCCGAACAGGTCAAGCAACTGCCTGCCGGTCGGCCCATCCCGGTGCTGGTGCGCCGCGACAACGGCGCTTTGTTCCTGGCCCTGACCCTTCCTGAAAAGGAATAACCGGCCCTCCAGCGCCCAGGGCGATGCCCTGGGCTAATGTTGCAACGCCCTTTCAGGGCTAAACCAGCCGATTTTTCATACGGTTAAGCCCCAAAGGGGCGCATTAATTTTAGGCCCTCCAACGCCCAGGGCGATGCCCTGGGCTAATGTTGCAACGCCCTTTCAGGGCTAAACCAGCCGATTTTTCATGCGGTTAAGCGCATTAATTTTAGGCCCTCCAACGCCCAGGGCGATGCCCTGGGCTAATGTTGCAACGCCCTTTCAGGGCTAAACCAGCCGATTTTTCATGCGGTTAAGCCCCAAAGGGGCGCATTAATTTTAGCCCAGGGCGACGCCCTGGGATGTTTGGGATGTTTGGGATAATGACAATGTTTTTTCTGGAATCCCCGCCTTAGCGCCGGAACTACCCGGTTTTCCTTCGTTGCCCGTATAATTTCCGTTGCTTTTCCCCGCGTCGCGGGAATCCACCCACCGCAACCATACCAAACCAAAGGGGTTCTCTCCGTGCTCGAAAACTATCGCCAACACGCCGCCGAACGCGCCGCCCTGGGCATCCCCGCGCTGCCGCTCAGCCCCCAGCAGACGGCTGATCTGGTCGAATTGCTCAAGAATCCGCCGAAGGGTGAGGAAGATTTCCTGGTGGAGCTGATCACCCACCGGGTGCCCGCCGGCGTTGACCAGGCCGCTTACGTCAAGGCCGCCTTCCTCGCTGCCGTGGCCAAGGGTGAAGCGAAAAGTCCGCTGATTTCCCGGGTGCGCGCCACTGAACTGCTCGGCACCATGCTCGGCGGCTACAACATCCAGCCGCTGATCGACCTGCTCGACGACGCCGAATGCGCCCCCGCTGCCGTCCAGGCGCTGTGCCATACCCTGCTGATGTTCGATTACAAACATGCGGTCAAGGAAAAGGCCGACAAGGGCAATGCGCACGCTCAACAGATTATGAAGTCCTGGGCGGAAGCCGAATGGTTCACCAGCCGGCCCAAGGTCCCGGAAAAAGTCACCGTCACCGTCTTCAAAGTCACTGGCGAAACCAACACCGACGACCTGTCTCCCGCCCCGGACGCCTGGAGCCGGCCCGACATCCCGCTGCATGGCCTGGCGATGCTGAAGATGGAGCGCCCGGGCATCCAGCCGGATGAACCCGGCAAGGTCGGCCCGCTCAAGCAGATTGAAGCGTTGAAGCAAAAAGGCTATCCGGTCGCCTATGTCGGCGATGTGGTCGGCACCGGCTCCAGCCGCAAATCCGCCACCAACTCGGTGCTGTGGTGGACCGGCGAAGACATCCCTTACGTCCCCAACAAGCGTTTTGGCGGCTACTGCCTGGGCGGCAAGATCGCCCCGATCTTCTTCAACACCCAGGAAGACGCCGGCGCGCTGCCGATCACCGATTGCGACGTAACCCGGATGAATATGGGCGATGTCATCGACATCTACCCGTATCAAGGCGTGGTCAAAAATCACGACTCCGGCGCGGAACTGAGCCGCTTCAGCTTCAAATCCGATGTGCTGCTCGACGAAGTGCAGGCCGGCGGACGTATCAACCTGATCATCGGTCGCGGCCTGACCGACTGGGCGCGGGAAGTGCAGGGCCTAGCCCCCAGCGCCATCTTCCGCCGTCCGGTCGCTCCGAAAGATTCCGGCAAGGGCTTCACCCTGGCGCAGAAGATGGTCGGCAAGGCTTGCGGCGTGACCGGCATCCGTCCGGGCACCTATTGCGAACCAAAGATGACCACGGTCGGCTCCCAGGACACCACCGGGCCGATGACCCGCGACGAACTGAAAGACCTGGCCTGCCTGGGCTTCTCCGCCGATCTGGTCATGCAGTCGTTCTGCCACACCGCCGCCTATCCCAAGCCGGTCGATGTGCAGACCCACCACACCCTGCCTGACTTCATTTCCAGCCGCGCCGGCGTGGCGCTGCGCCCCGGCGACGGCATCATCCATAGCTGGCTGAACCGGATGCTGTTGCCCGATACGGTCGGCACCGGCGGCGACTCGCACACCCGTTTCCCCATTGGCATCAGCTTCCCGGCTGGCTCCGGCCTGGTCGCTTTCGCTGCCGCCACTGGCTCGATGCCGCTGGATATGCCGGAATCGGTGCTGGTGCGCTTCAAGGGTAAAATGCAGCCCGGCATTACTCTGCGCGATCTGGTCAACGCCATTCCCTACGCGGCGATCAAGGCCGGCACGCTGACCGTAGCCAAGGAAGGTAAGAAAAACGTGTTCAACGGGCGGATTCTGGAAATCGAAGGTCTGCCGGATTTGAAGGTGGAGCAAGCCTTTGAGCTGTCCGACGCTTCCGCCGAACGCTCCGCCGCCGGTTGTACGGTGCGCCTGAACAAGGAACCGATCATCGAATACCTGAACAGCAACATCACCCTGCTCAAGTGGATGATCGCTAACGGCTATCAGGACCCCAAGACCCTGGAGCGGCGGATCAAGGGCATGGAGGCGTGGCTGGCCAATCCGACCCTGATGGAGCCGGACGCCGACGCCGAATACGCGGACATCATCGAGATCGACATGGATCAGATCAAAGAGCCGCTGCTGGCCTGCCCGAATGACCCGGATGATGTCAAGACCCTGGCCGACGTGGCTGGCGCCAAGATCGACGAAGTGTTCATCGGTTCCTGCATGACCAACATCGGTCACTACCGCGCTGCGGGCAAGGTGCTGGCCGGTCAATCCAACATCCCGACCCGGCTGTGGATTTCCCCGCCGACCAAGATGGACGCCC
>JBDHRB010000353.1:0-3345 GCA_039807355.1 Candidatus Competibacteraceae bacterium | reverse complement strand
CGCCACGTTTTGAATGACGTACTTGAGTACCTGCACTTCGTCGGCTTTCTTCACCAGGGTGTTAAACAGCACGCCGATTTCGCACTGGCCGGCGGTGGCGACTTCGTGGTGATGCACTTCGACGTTGATGCCCATGGATTCCAAAGTCAGGCACATCGCCGAGCGAATGTCATGCAGGGAATCGACCGGCGGCACCGGGAAGTAACCGCCCTTGACCCCAGGACGATGACCGAAGTTGCCGCCTTCGTAAGCCCGTTCCGAGTTCCAGCCGGCTTCGGAAGAGTCGATTTTGTAGAAGCAACCGCTGATGTCCGCGCCCCAGCGGATATCGTCGAAAATAAAGAATTCGTTTTCCGGCCCGAAATAGGCGGTGTCGGCAATCCCGGTGGACTTCAGATAGGCTTCGGCACGACGGGCGACCGAACGCGGATCGCGCTCATAGCCCTGCATGGTGTTCGGCTCGATCACGTCACAGGTCAGATTCAGCGTCGGCTCTTCAAAAAACGGATCGATGCGGGCGGTTTCCGGGTCCGGCATCAGAATCATGTCCGATTCCTGGATGCCCTTCCAGCCGGCGATGGACGAGCCGTCGAACATCTTGCCGTCCTCGAAGACATCTTCGCTGACCTGGCTGACGGGGACGGTAACGTGCTGTTCCTTGCCACGGGTGTCGGTGAACCGGTAGTCCACAAACTTGATGCCCTTTTCTTCCATCAGCTTCATCACATCAGCAGCTTTCATTGGAGCAAGTTCCTCGGGGTTATGTCAGGGGTGAATAGCGGCGAAACAAAATACCCGGCCTTTTTAGCACGATCCATGCCATGAAAATAATTTCCGTGATGAGCCTAGTCTGCGGAGGTTCGGGGTGCGCCGCTCTGGCGCAGGGTTTTATTATGGAGCGAAATTCGCTGGTTTTGCACTATTTTGGTTCGATGTGCGCCGCACGTTGCCCGATGATGACCCTAAGCAGGGCGGAAGGCTTATACTGGGATTTTCTCTAACCGCCGGAGCGCCCAAGCCGATGGAACTCGAATTTCAGGTGCAAAACGTCAAATGTCAGGGATGCGCCCAGGCGATCCGCGCCGGGTTGATGAAGCACGCCGAGGTGCGCGAGGTGCAGGTGGATGTGCCGAGCGGGCGGGTGCGGGTGGAAACCGGCGCGGAAATACGCCAGGAATTAAGCGGGATGCTGCGGGAGCTGGGTTATCCAGAAGGGTGAGCGGATTGGACTTTCTCGCTTGTGCAAGCGAGAAAGTCGCCTTGGCCAATTAGAAGCGGGTGCCGACGGTCAGACCGACCACCCAGGGATTGATGTCCACCGTGCCAATGCCCACGCCATTCAGCTTGGCGTCGCTCTTGATGCTGATGTAGCGCAGATCGGCGTTGACGAACCAGTTCGGCGCAACGTCGATGTCAATGCCTAGTTGTCCAGCCACGCCCCATGAATCATCCAGCTTGAGGCTGCTGCCGCTCAACGCGCCCTTGGTCTTTTCGCTGAAGAAGTTGGTGTAATTCAAACCGAGACCGACATAAGGATGGACCGTCCCTTCCGGCATCAGATGGTATTGAACGCTGACCGTCGGCGGCAGTTGCTTGGTTTCGCCGATGGTGCCAGCGCCGGTCAGGCTGATGTCATGCTTGAACGGCAGCGCCGCCAGCAGCTCGACGCCGATGTTCGGGTTGACCATGTAGGTGAAATTGAAACCCAGGCTGTAGCCATCATCCACGTCGATGTTGACGCCCGGCCCCATGGAAAGATTGTCGGACTCCGGGAACACCCCGTAAATGCCCACCCGACCCAGCCATTGCCCCGCCTCATAAGCCTGAGCGGCTCCGGCCAGCAAACCGCCGGCTAAAGCAACCGCTACCGCACTTTTCAGCATCTTGGAAGACATAGCACACTCCTTAGAAAGATATCTATTTAAATTTATTGAAGACATTGGCAAAAAAAGCCCTAAAAAAAACGCCCGTGTATTGTATGTTAAACACAACAATTTAGTCAAAAATATTGTGGTGTATCAAAACAACAAATTGACATTTACAACGACAGCGGCGGCAAACTCTGCACGACCTCCTCGAAGGTGGTCAGGCCGGCGGCAATCTGCGCGGCGGCGCTGATCCGCAGCGGGCGCAAACCCTGCTGAAACGCGGCCTCGCGCAGCGCATCTTCATCAAGGCTGGTTTGGCAAAAGCGGCGCAACTCCGGGGTGATGCGCAGCAGCTCGTACAGGCCGACCCGGCCCAGATAACCGGTGTTGCGGCATTCCAGACATCCGTGCGGCGCGCCGACCGTCTCCGGTTTCGGCAACGGCCAGGGATGCACCAGCGCCCGCCATAATCCGTCGTCGATCAATGCGCTGCCCTTGCAATGCGGGCAGAGGGTGCGCACCAGGCGTTGCGCCATCACCCCGATCAGCACGTTTTGAATCAGATAATACGGCACGCCCAAATCCAGCAAGCGGGTAATCGCCGCCGCCGCGTCATTGGTGTGCAGAGTGGACAATACCAGGTGCCCGGTCAGCGCCGCCTGCACCGCCATCTGTGCGGTTTCCAGGTCGCGGATTTCCCCAACCATGATGATGTCGGGGTCCTGGCGCAACAGGGTGCGAATCCCTTGGGCGAAGCTCAGGTCAATCGCCGGCTGCACCTGCATCTGATTCAGTTCTGGAACGACCATCTCAATCGGGTCTTCAACAGTGCAGACGTTGACTTCCGGCGCGGCCAAGTGGCGGAGCGTGGCGTACAGGGTGGTGGTCTTGCCGGAGCCGGTCGGGCCGGTGACCAGCACCATCCCATGCGGCTGGGCGATCATCGACTGCCAGACGGCTTGCTCTTCCGGGGCGAAACCGAGCTGGGTAAAATTTCGCGCAGTGGCGTCCGGGTCGAAAATGCGCAGCACGCATTTTTCGCCAAATGCGGTGGGCATGGTCGATAAGCGCAACTCGATTTCCCGCCCGGCTGGACTGCGGGTTTTGATCCGCCCATCCTGGGGCCGACGCTTTTCCGCCACATCCATCCGTCCCAGAATTTTGATGCGGCTGGTCACGGCGCTCATCACCGCCGGCGGCAATTGATAAATCGCGTGCAACACCCCGTCGATGCGAAAGCGAATCTGACCCTGCTCGCGGCGCGGCTCCAGATGAATGTCGCTGGCGCGCTGGGAAAAAGCGTATTGCAGCAGCCAATCGACGATTTGCACGATGGGCCGCTCGTCGGCGCTCAACTCGCCGCGCCGGCCCAGTTCGATCAATTGCTCAAAGTTGAGAATCCCGGACGCCGGCTCCAACGCGCCTTTCAACGCGCCGCGCACCGAACGCGAAACTCCGTAAAATTCCAGTTGATAGC
>JBDHRB010000352.1:0-3374 GCA_039807355.1 Candidatus Competibacteraceae bacterium | reverse complement strand
TCGGCGGCGTGCGCTATCTGGGCTTGGAAACCTCGACGGATTTAAGCTTCTCCGGGCCGGAAGGGGTGCTTGGACGCTCGGGCGATACCTCCGACCGAATCAACGTGTGGGATGGCATCGTCGGCGTGCGCGGGGCGATGGAGCTTGGCGACGGCGGCGACTGGTTCTTGCCCTATTATCTCGACATCGGCGCTGGTAACTATTCCAACTGGACCTGGCAGGGCTGGGCCGGGGTCGGCTATCGCTTCGACTGGGGCGACATCGTGCTGGCGTACCGCAACCTCTCCTACTCAATGAGTGGCGATAAGATGGTCGAGGACCTGCGTATGGCCGGTCCCGCGCTGGGGGCCACCTTCCGCTGGTAGAAATCGGTGGCTGAATACCGACCAGAACCTCACCGATTGGGACCCGCTGCACTGAACTGGCATACAGCAGAATTTGGAATGACAATCCCCTAGCGCAACGCTGGGATATTGACGAGATTCTATTAGCGATCTACTTGTTAATCGAAACCCTGCCTTAAACCGGACCGCGTTTAGCGCCCAGCCGATCAGGAGAAAAATGGAAATGAGCCACACTCTGGCCTCTGCGTCTGATCCTTATTATGTGCCGCACCGCAGTTATTGGCCGATCCTCGCCTCCATCGGCCTGTTCCTGCTCATGCTCGGCGGGGCGACCTGGCTGAACGGCGGTGGCAATACCCTATTCTGGGCGGGCGTCGCCCTGTTGCTGACGGTGATGTTCGGCTGGTTCGGCACGGTGGTTTATGAAAGCGAAAAGGGCTGGTACAGCGCACAAATGGATCGCTCCTTCCGCTGGGGAATGGTCTGGTTCATCTTTTCCGAAGTGATGTTCTTCGCCGCCTTCTTCGGCGCACTGTTCTACGCCCGCAGTTATTCAGTGCCGTGGCTGGGCGGGGAAAGCGGGCATGGCGTGCTGACTCAAAGCCTGCTGTGGCCGAAGTATGAAGCGGCCTGGCCGACCAACGGCCCGCAAGCGATTGGCGGTTTTTTCGCGCCGATGCATCCCTGGGGTTTGCCGGCGCTGAACACGCTGATTCTGTTGAGCAGCGGCGCAACCATCACTTGGGCGCATTGGGGGATGGTCGAGGGCCGACGTTTGCAAATCATCAAGGGACTGGCGGCGACCGTGGCGCTGGGCGCGCTATTTCTCAGCTTGCAGATTTATGAATACCGTCACGCCTATCAAGACCTGCATCTCACCCTGGGCAGCGGCATTTACGGCTCGACCTTTTACTTGTTGACCGGGTTTCATGGCCTGCATGTCACCATCGGCGCAGTGATGCTGACGGTGATTCTGCTGCGGGCGCTGGCCGGGCATTTCACCCCGGAACGGCATTTCGCCTTTGAAGCCGCCGCCTGGTACTGGCATTTCGTCGATGTGGTGTGGCTGGGCTTGTTTATCTTTGTTTACTGGCTGTGAGCCGTCGCCTACAGGCCATGCGGGGCCAGCAGGCCGGTGGCATAAGCCAGCATCAGCAGGAGAAACAGCGCCGCCGACAGCGCCACGCGCACAGTGAGTGCCTGGGCGACGCGCCGTCCCGGTCCCCGGTCGCGGATCATCAATACCAGCCCGGAACCCAGACTGGCCAGAATCAGCAAGAGCATGAATACCACCAACACTTTGATCAGCATGAGCCATTCCCCGTTTCAGCCTGATGTTCATTGTAGTGCGGCGGGACGGTAGCGGCGGTGGCGATGCGCATCGGGCGCTGGATTTTTCAACCGGGCTGGGCGTCCACCGCAGCGGTCTTGCTGCTCTTGCCAGTGCTGCTCAGTCTCGGCTTCTGGCAATTGGACCGGGCGCGGTAGAAAACCGAACTTCAGGCGGCGTTCGCCGAACGCGCCCGGTGGCCGGCAACGCCGCTGGACGGTCTGGATGCGGCAAGTCAGGACAGTCTTTATCGCCGGGTGAACGCAACCGGTCATTACGACAATACGCAGCAAATCCTGCTGGATAACCAGTTGCGCAACGGGCAACCCGGCTACCATGTGTTGACGCCGTTGCGCCTAACTGATGGCGGGGCGATTCTGGTTAACCGGGGTTGGACGCCGCTGGGGGAATCCCGGCAAACCTTGCCCGACATCGCTGTGACCGCTGGGGCGATCACGGTGAACGGCTGGCTGGGGCAACCGGCCAATCCGGGCTTGCGCCTCGGCGATCACGCAGATCGTCATTGGCCGCAGGTCACGCCCTATATCGATTATGCGCAACTGGCCGCGCAACTCGGTTATCCGTTGCGTCCGGCGCTGATTTTGCTGGAGCCGAATCAGCCGCACGGTTATTTACGCGACTGGCAACCCCGCTTCGGCGGTTTCGGCCCGGAACGCCATCAGGGCTACGCCGTCCAGTGGTTCGCCCTGGCCGCGACCCTGGTCATTTTGTATCTCGCCACTCAAGTTCGCCGCACTTCAAGCCCTGTCGATGACTGCGCAAATCCTCCCAATTAAAACCGCCACCCGCCGACCAGTCTGGCGATCCCGGTTGTATCTGCTGTTCATCGCCGCCTGTTTCGCCGTTCCACTGGCGGCGGCGGGCTGGCTGGCGGGACGCGGGATGCCTGGCTCCACGGTGCAACACGGCGAGCTGTTGCATCCCGCCCAACCCATCACTGTTCGCTTGACCACCCTCGATGGCCGCATAACCACGTTCCGGGGACGCTGGACATTGCTGTACGTCGGTTCGGACGATCAATGCGCTGCGCCTTGCCGGACTGCGCTGTACGACCTGCGCCAGGTGCGGCTGGCGCTGGGCAAGGAGATGGGTCGGGTGGAAACGGTCTGGTTGCTGGACGCCATGCCGGACGCGGCGTTGCGTCAATGGCTGACCGCTGAACATGCGGCGCTGACCGTCGGGATGGACGAGGCGGGTCTGCAACGCCGATTACTGGCGGCGTTTGCTGACGCTGACGCAACCGGCGTCTGGATTTATCTGATTGATCCGTTAGGTAATTTACTGATGCGCTATCCGGTCACAGTCGAGCCGCGCCATTTGCTCAAAGACCTGCAACGGTTGCTGAAATGGTCGCGGATCGGCTAAAGCCCATGCGAGGGACGCTGTTTCACCGGCTGGCCTGGGCGGCGCTGGGGTTAACGCTGATCGTCGTGCTGTTGGGCGCGTATGTGCGGTTGTCCGATGCTGGACTGGGTTGCCCGGACTGGCCCGGTTGTTATGGGCGGCTGCTCGACCTCCCCGATGACGCCCGGCAAATCGCCGAGGCCAACGCCGCCTATCCGCATCGCCCGGTGGAGCCAGCCAAAGCCTGGAAAGAGATGATCCATCGCTATTGCGCCGGTTTGTTGGGGTTGCTGACGCTGACCCTGGCCGGATTGGCGTGGCGCAACCGGCGCGAT
>JBDHRB010000351.1:0-3380 GCA_039807355.1 Candidatus Competibacteraceae bacterium | reverse complement strand
GCAGCACCGACGCCTATTTCAGCGCCGGCAACTGGCGGCTGGCCAGTGGGCGAGTCTTCAGCGCCGCTGAACAGCGCGCTGGCAAGGCGGTTTGCGTGATCGGCGAAACAGTGCGCAAAGAACTGTTTGGCCCGCAGCCGGCGCTCGGTAACGCATTGCGGGTCAGCAATTTTTCCTGCGAAGTGATCGGGATTCTGGCCTCCAAGGGCCAGTCAGCGATGGGCACCGATCAGGACGACATCGTGGTCATGCCGTTGCGCACCCTGCAACGCCGGCTGACCGGCAATCAAGAGGTCAACACTCTGATGGTTTCGGTGCGCGACAGCGCCAGCATCGATCAGGTAAAAGTTGACCTGCAAGCGTTGTTGCGCGAGCGGCGCAAAATCGCCGCTAACGAGGACAATAATTTTTCCATCCTCGACACCCGGCAGATTGCCGAAGCGATGACCAGCGCAACCAAAGTCATGACCTTGTTGCTGGGCGCAGTGGCGGGGGTGAGCCTGTTGGTGGGCGGCATCGGCATTATGAACATCATGCTGGTCTCGGTGACTGAGCGCACCCGCGAAATCGGCATCCGCCTGGCGATTGGCGCACTGGAGCGCGAGGTGCTGCTGCAATTTCTGGTCGAGGCGGTGGCGCTGTCGGCGCTGGGCGGGATCATCGGCATCGTCTTGGCGGCGCTGGCCTCGGTTGGCCTGGCGCGAGTCATGCAAGTACCCTTTCTATTCGATCCGGGTATTAATCTGCTGTCGTTCCTGTTCTCAGCCGCCATCGGCGTCATCTTCGGCTACTTTCCCGCCCGCCGCGCCGCCCGGCTGGATCCCATCGAGGCGCTCAGACACGAATGACCAACAAGGCGGCGGCTATACTAAAAAGAATAAAAACAACGGATAGCCCTGTCATGCGCAAAAACCGCTGGTTTTCAACCCTGGCCCTGCTACTGCTGGCCGTAAGCCTGAGCGCCTGCAACGGCTCCAGCGACAACCGCTCCGCTCATCGACCGATCACGGTAACCGTACTCCACACCAACGATACGCACAGCCGTCTGGAGCCGTTCCCCCGCGACGATGAACTGTCCGCCAGCAACGCCGGGCCGCAACAGGGCGGCGTCGCCCGCCGCAAAACCCTGATCGAACAAATCCGCGCTCGTGAACCCCATGTCTTGTTGCTCGACGCCGGCGACAATTTCCAGGGAACCCTGTTTTACAACGCCTGGAAAGGTTCAGCCGAAGTGATGGCGCTGAATGCCCTGGGTTACGACGCGCTGACCTTGGGCAACCACGAATTTGACCGGGGGCCAGCCGAACTGGGCCGGGCCTTGCGCGGCGAGCCGGTGACGATTGCCGACGCCGCCTATCCCACCGAGAAGCTGCAAGCGCCGCTGGTCGCTACCAACGTGGACGCCTCTGGCGAACCGGCGCTGGCCGGGTTATTCCGCCCCAGCGTGGTGGTGGAGCGCGGCGGCGAAGATTTTGGCGTACTTGGCATCGTCACCGAGGATGTCCCCAGAGCTTCCAGCCCCGGACGCAATCTGCGTTTTCTCGATTACGTTGCCAGTGTTCAGGCGGAAGCCGACCGGCTGACCGCGCAGGGCGTGAACAAAATCATTCTGCTTTCGCACTACGGCTATGCGCTGGACGTGGAAAAGGCGGCGCAACTGCGCGGGGTTGATCTGATTATCTCCGGCCACGATCACGCCCTGCTCGGCGATCCTGCAACGGTGGAGGCAGTGGCTCCCGGCCAGGGGGCGCGAGTCAAAGGCCCGTATCCCACCGTGGTGAATGGGCGTGACGGTGCGCCGGTATTGATCGTCAGCGCCTACGAATGGGGGCGCTGGCTGGGCCAGATCCATGTGCATTTCGATGAGCGCGGCATCGCCCAGCTTTGGCAAAGCCAGCCGATTTTCGTGCGCGGTTGCGCATTCGCCAACGGCGCGGTGGACTGCCGCCAGCAAATCGCCCCGGAAGAACCCACGGTCAAAGCCCAGGTTGCCCGCTACCGCGAGCCAATCGACACCTTCGCTAAAACTCTGATTGGCCAAGCCGGGATGTTTTTCGACGGCAGCCGTGATCCGGGCGTGCGCACCCAGGAAATGCCGCTGGGTAATCTGATCGCTGATCTCCTGCTGGCCTCTGCCGCCCGCTCAGACCAAGCCGCCGCTGCGATCATCAACGGCGGGGCGAGATGTATTCCTTCGAGGATGCGCTGAACGTGCTGCCATTCGGCAACACCTTGATGGTGGTTGATTTATCGGGCGAGGCGCTGGTTGCGGCGCTGGATCACGGCCTGGCTCAACCGGGCGCTGGCGCGTTCCCGCAAGTCGCCGGGTTAAAGCTCCGTTATTGCCCCAGCCTCCCCTGTGCTGGCGCGCTGCGCTCGAACGGTCGCGTCACCGAATTGACGGTCAACGGCGATCCGGTGCAGTTCAGCGCAACTTATCGGATCGCCACCAACAGTTTTATCGCTGGCGGCGGCGACGCCTACGCCCCGTTCGAGGACGCCTGCGCCAGTGGCGCGTATTGCCGCGATACCGGCTTGCTCGAACTGGATTTATTGGTTGAGGAATTCAAAAATCATTCGCCCGTCATACGGAGCGTTGAGGGACGCCTTGTCGCCCAATAACCGCCCGTCTCCGACCCTTGAGGAGCATCGCCATGTCTGAAACCGCGCTGTTTGCATCTCGCCCGAATCGCCGTCAATTCCTCACCGTCCTGGCCGCCGGCTCCGCCGCGCTTGCCCTGTCCGCTGGGGTCAGTCCGCGTTTAGCCCGCGCCGCCGGTCCATTCACCCTGCCGCCGCTGCCTTGGCCGGAGGATGCGCTGAACCCGCAAATTTCGGCGAATACGATGGGTTTCCATTACGGCAAACACCATCAGGGCTACGTCAATAACCTGAACAAACTGGTTCTCGACACGCCGCTGGCCGATCAGCCGCTGGAAACGGTGATTCAGTCCAGCGCCGGCAAGGCCGATCAGGCGGCGATTTTCAACAACGCCGCGCAGGTCTGGAATCACACGTTTTACTGGAACAGCTTGCGTCCCAAGGGCGGCGGCCAGCCCAGCGGGGCGCTGGCCGAACAAATCGACAAGGATTTTGGCGGTTTCGAGGCGTTCAAAGCCGAGTTCGCCAAAGCGGCAACCAGCCAGTTTGGTAGCGGTTGGGCCTGGCTGGTCAAGGACGGCGACAAACTGAAGGTGACGAAAACCGGCAATGCCGATACGCCGCTGGTTCACGGGCAAAAGCCGTTGTTGACCATTGACGTTTGGGAACACGCCTATTATCTGGATTACCAGAACCGGCGGGCCGACTATGTGGCCGCGCTGCTTGATCACCTGATGAACTGGGAATTCGCCGCGCAGAATCTGGCGGCGTAATGGCTT
>JBDHRB010000350.1:0-3380 GCA_039807355.1 Candidatus Competibacteraceae bacterium | reverse complement strand
ACATCGCCCCGACGAACTGGCTGGACAGGTTTTCAGCGGTGTGAATGAACAGCAGCAAGGACAACAGCTCCGCGCCCAGCGCGAAACTGATCAGCGTCGAGACCAGATAGGTTTGCCGCTCCAGGCGCACCTGCAATTCGCTGCCGCTGTGAATATCCCAATGGCGCAAAATGCGCCAGGCAAAGCCGCCGGCCAGCAGCAGCGCACCGGTCACGCAGAGCGCGATCAGTTGCAGGGCGACGATAGCCGGGGTGATCAGCATGGCGCGTCGGCGACAATCCGCCCATCCTGCAATTCAATCCGCCGGTTCACCGCCAGCGCCTCGAACACCAGAGGATCGTGACTGCTGATCAGTACCGTCCGACCTTGCTCGGCCAGCGCGGAGAGCAGCGCCAGCGCTTCACGAGAGCGGGCGTTGTCGAGATGCGCGGTCGGTTCGTCGGCGATAATCACCGCCGGATCATTGATCAGGGCGCGGGCTAAGGCAGCGCGCTGCGCCTCGCCGCCGGACAGCCATTCCACCCGACTGGCGGCTTTTCCGCCCAGGCCAAATTGTTCCAGCAATGCCTGCGCGGTGTTGAACAGTTGCCGATAAGGCCGACCCAGCGGATAGGCTGGTAACAGGACGTTTTCCAGTACGGTCAGGCCGCGAATCAGGTGGAACTGCTGGAACACGAAGCCGAAGGTGTGTCGGCGCACCTCGGTGAGAAAGCGCTCCGGCAGGTTAGAGAGCAATCGTCCATCCAGGGTGATGCGTCCACTGGTCGGGCGGGCCAGCGCACCGATCAGGGTCAGCAGGGTGGTTTTGCCGGAACCGCTGGGGCCTTTGAAAACAGTCACGCCGCCGCGATTCAGGGTCAGACTCACCTCGCGCAGCGCCCGGAATTCATTGGGTCGCCCCTGCTGGAAAACCTTGCTGACTGCGCTGAGTTCGATCATGGTCGAGCGGCCAACGCCGTCGCCATACGTTCTAAGCCTTCGGTGAGCAGCGCCCGCGAACAACCAAAGTTCAAGCGCACGAAGCCGTCGCCGCCCGGCCCGAACAGTGCGCCGTCGTTCAACGCCACTCCGGCCTGTTGCAGAAAGAAGGCGTGGGGATTGCCGGGAATGCCGGCTTCCCGGCAGTCCAGCCAGGCCAGATAGGTGGCTTCCGGCGCGGTGACGCGGACTCCGGGTAAGCGGCGGGCGACGAAATCGACGACGTAATCCCGATTGGCGGCCAGGTAAGCCAGCAGCGCCTGCAACCAGTCATCGCCGTATTGATAAGCCGCCTGCGCCGCAACCAGGCCGAGAATATTCACATCAGGAACGATGCCGCGCAGCGCCTGTTTGCAGCGCCGGCGCAGTTCCGGATTTTGAATAATGGCGAAACTGGCCCCCAGACCGGGGATGTTGAAAGTTTTGCTGGGGGCCATCAGGGTGATGCAGCGTTGGGCTATCTCCGCATTCAGCGCAGCGAACGGGGTGTGGCGTCGCCCATCGAGCAGCAGATCGCAGTGAATCTCATCCGAACAGATGGTCAGGTCATGGCGTTCGCAGAGCGCGGCCAATCGGGTCAACTCATCGAGCGTGAACGCCCGACCGACCGGATTGTGCGGGTGGCAGAGGATGAATAAGCGGGTGCGCGGGGTGATCGCGGCGGCGAACGCGGCATCATCGCAGGGGTAATACAACCGCCCGTCGCGGAGTTCCACGGTTAATTCAGCGGTGACCAGCCGTCGTTCCTGATGAGCCGGCGCAGCCAGAAACGGCGGATAAACCGGGGTTTGCACGATGACGTCATCACCCGGCGCACCGATAGCCCGGCAGACCACGTTCAGCCCGCAGACCAGCCCCGGCAGATAAACGATCTGTTCCGGGGTCACGCTCCAGCGATACAGATCGGCGATTCGGGCGCACAGGGTTTCACTCAAGGCATCCGCCGGCGCACCGTAGCCGAACACGCCATGGGCGATGCGTTCGTGCAGGGCGGTCAACACCGGCTCCGGGGCCGGGAAGTCCATATCCGCCACCCAGAACGGCAGGGCATCGCCATAGCGTTGCCATTTCAGACTGTCGGTATGGCGGCGCGGGGGAAGGGAATCGAAATCGTAAGACATAGCGCTATTTCTCCTCTCCTTACTCTTGGGCGTTCAGCGCCGCCGCCGCCAATTTCCCCACCACCCGAACACGCCCAAGAGGATAAATAATCCCAACGTCCATTCCGGGATGCTCAACCCCAGCAGCGTCCAATCCACCTCGGCGCACTCGCCGGAACCGGTCAATACTTCGCGCAGGGTTTCGTTCCAGGACAGGTTTTGCAGCAGGTAATCCAGTCCTGGCCCGCAACGCGGCGCTTGTTCCGGCGGCAGATGCTGCAACCAGACATGGCGGGCGGCGATACCCGCGCCTATCGCCGCAGTCAGCCCCAGCAATATCCCATACGCCTTTGCGCCCCACGTCGATGGGTGATGCAGGAACGCTGCGAGAAAGATCAGACCGACGGCGAGCAGCGCCAGACGCTGGAAAATACACAGCGGGCAGGGGGCTAATCCCAGGTAAAATTGTGCGTAATACGCGAAACCCAATCCCCCGGCGCAAATCACCACGCCCAGCCCATTCAAGATTCGGCGCGACGCCCAGCGACCTGCCGCAAAAGAATCAACCATCGTGAATCCGCCCTGAGTCCTGCTCCTTCCCAAAAGAAAAGGCCAGCGCCTTCGAGGCGGCGCCGGCCTGGCGTCATTCGCAAATCGTGCGGGTTCAGGCGTACTGCTGGGCGACGAAATCCCAGTTGACCAGATTCCAGAACGCCTCGACATACTTCGGGCGCAGGTTGCGATAGTCAATGTAATAAGCGTGTTCCCAGACATCGCAGGTCAGCAGCGCCTTTTTCCCGGCAGTGGCGGGCGTGCCGGCGTTGCTGGTGCTCATTAACTCGACTGAGCCGTCGGCATTCTTGACCAGCCAGCCCCAGCCGGAACCGAAAGTGCCGATGGCGACTTTGGCGAATTCTTCCTTGAACGCCGCGAACGAACCAAATTTCTGGTTGATCGCCGCCGCCAGCGCCCCGTTCGGTTCGCCGCCGCCATTCGGCTTCAGGCAATTCCAGTAGAAGGTGTGATTCCACACCTGGGCGGCGTTGTTGAAAATCCCGCCGGATGATTTCAGCACGATCTCTTCCAGGGACAGATTCTCGAATTCCGTACCCTTAATCAGATTATTCAGGTTGGTCACATAGGTCTGATGATGCTTGCCATAGTGGAACTCGACGGTTTCCGCCGAGATGTACGGCTCCAGAGCATTCTTGGCGTAGGGCAAGGCTGGCAGTTCATGAACCATGATGTTCGTTCTCCTTGGGGGTCGATAAAGGGATTGCGCCCGGTTGGACGCCCGCCAGC
>JBDHRB010000349.1:0-3383 GCA_039807355.1 Candidatus Competibacteraceae bacterium | reverse complement strand
TGGATGCCTGGGCCTGGACCCGCGAAGTGCGCCTGTTCTGCGATGAGCGGCCCTGGGTATTCGCCCGGACGCTGATTCCCGCCGCCACCTTGCGCGGGCGCGGGCGCGATTTGACCCGGCTGGGCAACCGCCCGCTGGGCGATGTGCTGTTCACCACGCCGGGGGTACGGCGCGGCCCGGTGGAAGTTGCCCGGATTGCACCCGGCCAGCGTCTGCACCAGCGCGCCCTGGCCGATCCGCAGAGCGCCGCACCGCCGCTCTGGGCGCGGCGTTCCCTGTTCTATCTGGATCAACAGCCGTTACTGGTCTGCGAGATTTTCCTGCCGGATTTACCCGCTTCTCCGCCTTTTGCTGACCGGATTTCCTTTCACCATGAACATCGACCGTTTTGATGACCGCCTGCGCGAATACGCCCTGCTGATGCGCTTGCACCGCCCCATCGGCATCTACCTGTTGCTATGGCCGACCCTGTGGGCGCTGTGGCTGGCCGGTCAGGGGCATCCTCCGCAGGGCGTGACGCTGGTTTTCATTCTGGGCGTGATTTTGATGCGCTCGGCGGGCTGCGTGATCAACGACATCGCAGACCGGAATTTCGATCCGCATGTCGCCCGCACTCGTGATCGACCGCTGGCGGCTCGGCGAGTGACGCTGTATGAGGCGCTCGGTGTTGCGTTGCTGCTGGCGCTGCTGGCTTTTCTGCTGGTGCTGACCCAGAACGCGCTGACGGTCCAGCTCTCCTTTATCGGCGTGGCGCTGGCGGCCAGCTATCCGCTGATGAAACGCCTGCATTCGCTGCCGCAGGTGTATCTGGGCGCGGCGTTCGGCTGGGGCATTCCCATGGCTTATGCGGCGGTGAGCAACGAATTGCCGCTCATCGCCTGGCTGCTGTTCCTCGCCAATATCCTATGGTCGGTGATCTACGATACGCAGTATGCGATGGTGGATCGGCAGGATGATCTCAAGGTCGGGGTGAAATCCACCGCCATTTTATTCGGCGAGCGGGATCGGCAAATCATCGGCTATCTGCAATTGGCGCTGCTGGCGCTGCTGGCGCTGATCGGCCTGTTGAGCGGCCGGGGTGCGATCTATTACCTGGGATTGTTCATCGCCGCCTGGCTGGCGCTGTATCAACAATACTTGATCCGCGACCGCCAGCCGGAAGGTTGTTTCAAGGCGTTTCTCAACAACAACGCCTTTGGCATGGCGGTCTTTTGCGGACTGCTGGTGGATTTTCTGCCCGCCAGCGCGGCGTGAAGCGGGTTTGGCCGGCGCACATTCAAATCACCCAGTCCAGCGATTCCGAAGCGGCCCGCAGTGCGTTTGCGCCATTGCCGGCGACGCTGGGCAGGGTGACCGGCGGGCCGGCGATATAGGACAGGGCAAAAGCGCCCGGCCCGACATTCACGCCCCCGGCCGTACTCATCACCGACAGCAACACCTCGACGCCGCGCTCTCTGGCGTAACGCTCGAATTCGACGAAGGCGCGTTTGCGGCGGATGATTTCCGGATTGCCGGCGTAACTGGTGTTGACGATCCGGGTAGCCAGTCCCTGATCAATCGCCTGCCGGGCGATAGTAAACAGTTTGATCAGCGCCCGATCAAAGCCCCGCTCCTTGTCCACCGCCTGGCTTGCGCCGCGATGAAAACCGATGATCGGTTTGATGTCGAGCAACGAGCCGAAGTGATAACCGATCAGGCCGATGGATTTTTCCCCCTTCTTGCTGGCCCGATAGCGGATGTAGAACAGATCATCGGGCACCAGATAGCCATAGACCTGCTGGCTCAGTTGCTCGATCATCCCGCGCAGCACGCTGAATGAGAGATTCTGCTCTTCCAGCAAGCGCACCGCTTCATGCACCAGCACGCCCTCGCCGGTAAACAGGGTCTTGCTGTCAACGACCGTCACATAAAAGGAGCCGGACATTCCGGCGTTCTGGCGGCGTTCCCGATACTGCTTGAGGATGGCGTAGGACGCCTCAGTGGCGTTGGCGAAAATCGGACTGCGGGTTTGAGCAATGGTCACCACCAGCACCCGGTCGTATTGCAATACCAGCTCGTCGAGAAACAGTTCCTTGATCTGCTCCACGGAAAACGGCGCAGTTTCCGCATCCAGGGTCTTTTCCGTCAGATACTTGCGATAGAACGCCTGGGTGGTTTCCGGATCGCGCACATCCCTGAACAGCTCGTAACCCAGATGCAGGCTGATCGGCAGAATATGAATGTGGTATTTCTGAAGATAGTCCTGCGGCAGATCGCAAGCGGAATCAATGACGATGCCAGTTCGCACGATGGTTTCCTCCAGTGTCGCTTCAGGTCGCTGCTTAAAGCGTAGTCAAAAAGCAGCAAAATTCGATCAGAGAAGCGCCCTGAGGATCATTTGAAACAGGATCGGGACAAGGGGAAAGCGCCCCGGCGAAATCGTCAGGGCTAGGGAAGCGATTAGAGCAGAATCAGCAGCCAGATCAGCGCCGCGTTGAGCAGTGCGACCAATACCGCCGCCGAGCCGATGTCCTTGGCCCGGCCCGACAGTTCGTGACGCTCCTGGCCGATGCGGTCTACCGCCGCTTCAATCCCGGAATTGAGCAATTCAACGATCACCACCAGCAGCAGGCTGCCGATCAGCAAGGCGCGTTCCAGCGCACTGTCGCCGAACCACAAGGCGACGGGAAACAGCGCCGCGCACAGCAACGCTTCCTGACGAAACGCTTCCTCATTGCGCCAGGCGGCTTTCAAACCGGACCAGGAATAGCCGGCGGCGTTGACCAGTCGCCGCCAGCCTTGGTGTTGCGCGTAGGCCATCGACGATTCAGGGCGCAGGACGCCAGGCCAGGTCCATGTCGCGGGCGGCGCGTACCTCGTCCAAACGGCGCACCGGGCGATGATAGGGAGCGCCCTTGAGCTGTTCAGGACTGGCTTCGGCTTCCTGCTGAATCTGTCGCAACGCGGCAATAAAGGCGTCCAGTTCTTCCTGGCTTTCGGTTTCGGTCGGCTCGATCAGCAAACATTCCGGAACCAGCATCGGGAAATAGGTGGTGGGCGCATGGAAACCGAGATCGAGCAGACGCTTGGCGAAATCCATCGCCGTCACGCCCAGGGTTTTCGCCTGGCGCTTCAGGGTGATGATGAACTCGTGGCTGGCCCGCCGTTGCGGAAATGCCGCGTCAAACCCGGCCTGAATCAGCCGCGCCATCAGATAGTTGGCGTTCAGGGTCGAGTATTCGGCGACCCGCCCCATCCCGGCGCGACCGAGCATTCGCGCATAGATATAGGCGCGCAGGATGATCCCGGCGTTGCCCATGAACGCCGATAACCGGCCAATGCTCTGCGGGCGATCCGCTTCAGTCAGCCAGCGATAGCGTTCACCGTCCTGGCCGACCATGGGC
>JBDHRB010000348.1:0-3385 GCA_039807355.1 Candidatus Competibacteraceae bacterium | reverse complement strand
TTATTTTGTGGCGTTGTTGACTAAAGATTGGAGATTAACTAACCAATCGCTGGTGGAATTATGCAAAAGTTACGCTAAGTTCAATTATTTTCCAAGAAAGAAAAAAGACAAACTTTTTTCGCTGGAAGTTCACGGACTGTATCGTTTGGCCAAACTGGTGGATGAAGGTTTTTTCAAGAATATAAAACTTCCAGAATATTCTAGTTTCTTTATAGAATATGAAAAATGGCAAAGAGAACATGGTTTTCCCAAAGGCGAGTTGTTTTACAAACGACCGGAAAAATTAAGTATGGTCAACGCCGTTTTAGAGGTTTCATTGCCAGTACTGCATTATATTAGTAATAAGAGAGGTGAAATGATTGTAGATACGGTTAAGTTTCAAAATGACCTGGCGGTGAATGTGGAAGAATGTATCAAGAAAAAATAAATATAGAAAAATATGAAATCCGTACCTTTTAAAGAAATAAAACACCTGTTGCCGCAGAATAGTCATTATCAAAAAGACGAGTACTTTCTGGATAAAGAAGTACTACTGCACGAGGGCGATTGGGTTGTAATCGAACCTATTAATTTAGACCAACCAGAACTGCTTCTTGCATCCGGTGATTGTCCGGAGTTTCCACCTTTTATTTTGGTAACCGGAAATATGGTAGCCAAAATTATTTTTAATGAAGAAACTGATGGTTCTACAGGTTTGACTGTTCTTGGAAATTTAACAGCCGAAAATATCGTATTGGGCGGACAAGAATTATATGTAACAGGAGATTTGAAAGTGAACGGTTTGTTTTGGGACGATTATAATCACGGAGAATTAATAGTGGAAGGGAAAATAGCAATGAAAGTCTTTCTCAATACCGATTATCACTGCGATTATGACCGTTTTACCAACCGGCAAAATGTGGAAATAAACCATGTATTTTGGGATGATGTGGACGATGATGTAACGGATAATAAATGGCTCAAAGCATATTTCCAACCGGAATTTTTGGAAGATGAAGACGAATTGTTATTATCAGGAGAAGAAATATGGAGTTGGCAATCGTGGTTAGACATGGGAAAGATATTGGATGCTTTGAATGAAGGAAAAAATATTTTGAATGAAGTCCCTGTTTCACCCGAGGAAGTTCAACTTGAACAAATACCTTCTTTATTTCCGAATGACCTTATCAATTTTGAAAACCTGAAAATCTTTACCCAATCCGATTTACCTCAAAAAAATGATGACGATGATTCGCAATGGAAACATTACAAATACTGGGATGGAGATGTGTATAGAAAAGTAAGCGTTACCGATATTAAAAATCCAGAAAATACACAGGTTTTATTTCAATACAATGAAGAGTTTTATTTATTGGCTACTTATTATGAAGACGACAAAGAAGTACAAATTACTTATAACGGAGATATTTTCGGTTCCAATTCAACTCATTTTTTCAGTTTTGACGAATATCCGGAACGCTATGTTTTCTTTCAAAAAGAATGGCGGATTTTTCAGCAGCAATTTTCCGAAGCGGTGTATTATCAGAAAAAATTTAATGAAGTCATTTCTAAAAAGCGATTTGATGATTTATTGGCTTTGCCCTACATAAAAGCCGAATTGAGTGATTATGACGATGACGATTCAGTTTATCATTGGAAATATAGGGGTTGGCAATTCCGCCAGGAAGATTCAGGCAAAGATGCTCGAATAACCATTACCGAAGAGCTAAACGAACGGGATGAAAACGATGAAAGTGTTTTTGATTTTTATCATATAGAGTTTGCTAACGGCAAACCAGTGTTGATGACGCAGTATGGAAATGGGTACGAATTTGACCTATACTATGTGCATTACAGCAAAACAGAAAAGTATAAAAAAGCGATTGCCTATTTTGAAGAGATGGAGCAAAAAATAGGGTTGCTCAATGACCAATATTTAAAACAACAGGAAATAATAACTAATCAAAAAGAATTGCTTCTGACATTTATAGAAATAGAAGAAAGGCAATTGCAATCTGAGATGTTTGACAACGGATGGTATGCCGAGCATTGGGATGCCTTAAAAAACGCGGCTTACAGCGCGGATGAATCCTTGAACAAGGAGGAATTAGAAACGCTATACTTTCATCTGATCCGGAAAGACTCGTTACTACGTTATGGCATGGAATATTATGACTTATTAGAAAAAGCCTACAAAAGGCAAACGCTGTATTTTGACACTAAAAAATATGGTTATCCCTACACAATGATGGGCAAGCTGGAAGGGCTTTTTATTTTTGGTTTCGATGATAAAATAACTGTTGCTAAAAACAATCATGGGGACAACGATTATAGCAGGTTATGGAGTGCGTGGAATCATTTTTCAGGCTATGATTCCATTCCGGCGATTGTGGAAAACAAGGGCTTGATCAGAGATTTGGCTAATGATGATTATATAGTAAACAGAATCATCAAAACGCTGGAAGCCTTGGATTTCAGGCACGATTTCCCTAAATATGAACAAGATTATAATTATACCAATCCGGCATTTTGGACAATGATAGCCTATTTGAAAGAAAGTCCTATGACTGAAGCTAAAACTGCATTAATTCAATTTAAAGACAATAAGACTTTGCCATTTTATGACAAACAAATGGAGATTTTGGAAAGGTTTTGGGTAGTCTGATTTTACGAAAATGAATTTAATAACAACTAATAGAATTTTTGATAAATTGGCTCAATAGAAATTTGTTTGCCTATTTTAGATCGGTATTATTGTTGTCAATGCCCTGATTTACTGGTTGTTTAGGGTATGAAACCAAAGACAATAAAGTCAATTTTTAAAACATGGGATGAAAGCCCCGGGCAATTGATAGTTTTAAGGCCTCTGCCCCTTTCTCCTCCGCCAGCGGGGGAATGAAAGGAGAACTCCTTTTTAAATGGATGGCTGTAAAGAGGGTGGATGAAGCCGGGCTTCCACCCCCTTTTGTGTGATTTGTTTGGGAGGAGGGCATCAGTGTTTTCCCCCGCCAGCGGGAGACAGGCTCCCTTTCAATTGGGAATATTTTTTTCCCAGGACTAAAGCCCTGGGAAATTGATGGCTTCAAATATCATTTTCTCCCAGGGCTGAAGCCCAGGGCAATTGATGGCTCCCGGACAATTGAAATCTTCCCATATTATTTTTTTCCTCCAATAATCACCCTGCCTTTCAAGGCAGGGAAAACAAGGAAAGTAGCATTTTTTAAACACCAAATGAATCTTCACTTGTCATTTTTGGGCATTCATCGAAAAGTTAAAGGGATTCATCGAAAAAATAAAAATCCAATCTGAAAAAGGGCTCACTTTGTATTGTAATTGAAACAAAAGAATGTTTCAAAAACAGTAAAACATCATTTTTTAATCGCAAAAAAACTTATCAAAATGGAAA
>JBDHRB010000347.1:0-3396 GCA_039807355.1 Candidatus Competibacteraceae bacterium | reverse complement strand
GTGGTCGGCCATTCCAGCAGCGCCAGTTGCACCCACATCGGTGGCACCGCCGCCAGCCCGGTGATGCCCTCGCGGGCGACCGTGGCCACCACATCGCGGGGCAGCAGATAATCCATCAACACCGCCCGCGCCCCGGCGACAAACGCGGTGGTCAACTGGCTCAGGCCATAGTCGAAGCTGAACGGCAACACCGCCAGCAGGCGATCTTCCGGGCGGTTATCCAGATATTCGGCGACGCTGTGCGCCCCGGCCAGCATGTTGCGATGCGACAGAACGACGCCCTTGGGTTTGCCAGTGCTGCCGGAAGTGTAGAGAATCGCCGCCATGTCGCTGTCGATGCAGCGGGCGGGCAGGCGGCCCTCGTCTGCCGCCAGCAGGTTCGACCAACCCAGCGTCCGCCAATGGCGCGGAGAAGCCGCAGGCGGCGCATCCTCATCGACGAGAATGAGACTGTGCAAATCCGGGCAATCCGCCAGCAACGGTTCCAGCAACCCGGCGCGGTCGCGGGCGGTGACCAGCACGCGGACGTTGCCATCGCGCAGGATGTAGGCCACCTGTTCCGGTTTGAGCAATGGATTGATCGGCACGAACACGCCGCCGGCCAGCGCCGCGCCAAACAGGGCGGCGACCGCTTCCGGGCACTTGGGCAGATACATGGCGACCCGCTCCGCCCGATTCAGACCCAGCGCCAGCAGCCCGCGTGCGGTGTTTTGCGTCAACTCAGCCAGTTCAGCGTAATTCAGCGCGGTTTGCCGGTGGATAATCGCGGCGGCGTCCGGGCGGCGCTCCGCCTGTTCGAGAATCAGTTCGTGCAGCAGTCGGGCCATGGGCGGTTCCGGGAGGATGAGGTGAGCCGTGAGAAATTGCGCAATGCGCTGGATGATGATAGTCGTTTTCCAGCCAGCCGGCATACGCGCCGATCAACCCCAGGAACCCGGAAATGCAGCAGACTTTATGGTTGTACGCCACCAGCGCCTGCCACTTGTGCGAACAGGCCGAAGCGTTGTTGCAGCGCCTCGGCTGGTCGGTCGAAACCGTGGAGATTGCCGACGATGAAGCGTTGCTGGAGCGTTATGGAACGCGCATTCCGGTATTGCGCCATGTTCAGACCGGGCGGGAGTTGGACTGGCCGTTCGACGCCGCCACCGCGCAGGGCTGGCTGATCGCGGCAAATCCGGCGGCAATTGGCTATCCTTAGCCCACAGGAAAGTTCTGGCAGGAATCCCGGAAAGCGCCCGGCCCCGGACCAGCGCCGCGACGGACGCCTCCGCGACTAAAGCAAAACGAAAACCACCTTGAGAAAAAAACATGCTGAAGCCACATCCACACCATTGGACTTTTATCCTCGGATTCACCGCAACGCTGGCGGCGGTCGGCCCGGCCCATGCTTCGGGTCTGCAAATCACCGAACAAAGCGTGGTCGGTCTGGGCCGGGCGTTTGCCGGGGGCAGCCTAGCCAACGATGACTTGTCCGCGGTCCATTTCAATCCGGCGGATATGATGCTGGGCAAGGGCACTCAGGCCCAGGCCGGTTTGACCTTCATCGGCATTAACATGGAGGCGGATAACGCAGGTTCCACCACCCGGCTCCCGGCCAATCTGGGCAATGTGCTGACCCAACCCGGCACGCTGCCGGTGTTCGTGACCCTGCCGAATTCCGGGCTGGGCAATGACGATGGCGGCACCGACAAGCTGGTTCCCAACGGCTACTACGTCACCGACATCAACGAACGGATGCGCTTTGGCCTGTCCATGGTCGCTCCATTTGCGGTCAGCACCAGCTACAGCCGGGGTTGGGTGGGCCGCTATCACGCCGTCGATTCCGACCTGAAGACCATCGACATCAATCCCTCGCTGGCGTATCGGGTCAACGACAACCTGTCGCTCGGTTTCGGCGTCAGCGCCCAATATGTCGAGGCCACCCTGACCCAGGCGCTGTTCAATCCGTTCACGCCGTTCACCCAGGACGGCTACGCCGACGTCAACGCCGACGGCTGGAGCTATGGCTACAACCTCGGCGCGACCTATGAACTGGACGCCAACACCCGCTTTGGGGCCAGCTATCGTTCGCGCATCAAGCACACCGCAAAAGGCGACCGCACCATCAGCGATTACATTCCGGGCCGCAACGGCCAGGTAGACGCCAGCGCCGATGTGACCTTGCCGGACTGGCTGGCGCTGGCCGCCTATCACCGGCTTAACGCCCAGTGGGCGCTGATGGGCAGCGTGCGCTGGACCAACTGGAGTTTGTTCAAGAAGCTGGAAATCGACTTTGCCGACGGCACGCGGAGTCTCACCGAGGAAAACTGGGAGGATAGCTGGTCGTTCAATATCGGCGTCAGCTATGACTACAATCCAGAGTGGACCTTCCGCGCCGGCTATGTCTATGACCAGACCCCGGTGCCGTCGGCGGAATTTCGCACCCCGCGCATTCCCGACAGCACCCGCAACGCGATTGGCCTGGGTTTCACCTACCGCCCGAATGCGCAACTGTCATTGGACTTCGGCTACATGTACATCAGCTTCGACGACGCCAGCACCGACAACACCGTCAATCTGATTCCGTCGCCGGCTGGTCTGATCACCGACACGCTGCGCGTGGACTACACCGGATCGGGCAATCTGGTCGGCCTTCAGGCCAACTACAGATTTTAACCCTTAAAAAATCGGCGATTAGCCAAATTGAGAAAGCCGGGGCGCGTCCCCGGCTTTATTATTCCGCAAAATAACCGACAAACTTTACATGAGGAATCGCTGACAAGGTTTTTTTAGACAGCCTCTTGGTTCGCATTTAAATACTGTTTTAACCCCCGACAAATTTTATCTACAGTTTCTGGAGAAAAATCCTGACCATAAGTTCGCAAAAAAATCTGTTTTCTTAGTTCATCACCGCGATAACCCTGGGCTTCCAGGCTGGACGTGACGATCATTCGGGACAGGGAAAACATCTCAAATCCCATATTCACTCGCTCCACACCGGAGCGTTGCATGAGCAATTCCCGCAATTTTATGGCGACTGCCGGGAGCGTATCGTTCATGGCCGCACCTCGTCCAGCAAGGCAAGAATATCCAGTTGTTCTGCCCAATACCGTAGATAAACCCAGTCTAATTGAGGTACGGCATTAATTAAGTTAAGAATATCATTAAACTGCATTTCTGACCGACTATCTCTAAGCCAGTGCAATTTAGACAGAAACAAATCTTCCGCACTCACGATCCACACTGGGAAATTGCCAAACATCACGCGCTGTCGGCGGGAAAATTCTTGCTGCCGGTACACTTGGGATTTGCGCACAATGCAATCAATTTTTGTCAAACTAGGATAGTGAATCAGGTTAAACAAGCTTTCGTTTTCAATAGCCATTTGAACGGCCTGATCGTCAAAATAATAATCAT
>JBDHRB010000346.1:0-3411 GCA_039807355.1 Candidatus Competibacteraceae bacterium | reverse complement strand
GTGCGCTCCATGCCTACCCGCTCGGCCAGCCGGGCGACATTGCCCTCGCACTCGCGGAATTGCTGCATCAGGTAGGTGCGCTCGAACTGTTCCCGCGCCTCGCGCAGCGGCAGGTTGAGCGGAATGCTGCCGACATCATGGGCTTTGGCAGTGGTGACTCCGCGCACGGCAGCGTCTACTTCTTCCTGGGTGATCTCTTCCTCGCCGCCCAGAATCAGCAAGCGCTGCACCAGATTTTTCAGTTCGCGGATATTGCCCGGCCAGCCGTAGTTGCGCAGGCGGTTCTGGGCGGCCAGAGTAAAATGACGGTAGGTGAGATTTTCCTGATCGACGAAATAGCTGACGTAGTAGTTGAGCAGCTCCGGCACGTCTTCGATGTGGTCGCGCAGCGGCGGCAGCTTGATCGGCACGACGTTCAACTGGTAGTACAAATCTTCGCGGAAACGGCCAATCGACACTTCCTGCTCCAAATCCCGGTGGGTGGCCGCGGCGACGCGCACATTAACCCGCACCGGCTCCTTGCCGCCGATCCGCAAAAATGAGCCATTCTCCAAAGCGGAAGCCAGCTTGGCCTGGGCTTCCAGGTCCATGTCGGCCAGTTCGTCGAGGAACAGGGTGCCGCCGCTGGCCTGTTCCAGCCGGCCATAGTGAATCCGCTCGCCCTGTTCGGAGCCGAACAGCTCCAGGGTGGCGTTTTCCCGGGCGATAGAGCCGACGCCGACATCAATGAACGGCCCCTGGCGGCGCAGGCTGTGGGCGTGCAGAAAGCGGGCGTAGACTTCTTTGCCGGTGCCCGGCTCGCCGAAAATCAACACTGGCGCATCGTGCTGGGCGATCTTTAACACCTGGGCGCGCAACCGCTGCACCACCTCGCTGCGTCCAATCGGCTCGGAAACCGTGCGCTGCTGGCGGCGCAGATTCTGGTTTTCCCGGGCCAGGCGGTCCGCGTCCAGCGCCCGTTCGACCGTCAGCAACAGCTTGGCCAAAGAAAGCGGTTTTTCGATGAAATCGTAAGCGCCAAGCCGGGTCGCCTCGACTGCGGTCTCTACCGTTCCATGCCCGGACATCATCACCACTGGGCAGGGCAGGTGATCGCCCTCGCTCCATTCCTTGAGCAAGGTGA
Source organism: Candidatus Competibacteraceae bacterium (assembly GCA_039807355.1). Taxonomy (GTDB): domain Bacteria; phylum Pseudomonadota; class Gammaproteobacteria; order Competibacterales; family Competibacteraceae; genus UBA2383. Next base: position 2,288 of record JBDHRB010000346.1, on the reverse strand, counting down.
TGCCGTCGGTATCCGGCATCCAGATATCAAGCAGGATCAGATCCGGCCGTTGGGCGCGGCGCGCTTCGCGGGCGGCGGCGGCGTTTTCCGCGGTCCCCACGTTATAGCCTTCGTCTTCCAGGATTTCCTTCACCAGGTCGCGGATATCGGGCTCATCATCGACGACCAAAATATAGGGCGCGCTCATCCAGGCTCCTTATCGGGATTTGACGGCACGGCGGGAGCGTCGGGCGCAGACCCGACGGCTTCAGGACGAAACGGGAGTCGGATCACGATTCGGGCGCCGCCCTCTGCGGGGGTTTCCAACTGGATCCAGCCGCCGTGCTCCTCAACGATTTTCTTGACAACGGCTAATCCTAGCCCGGTTCCCTTGGGTTTGGTAGTCACATAAGGCTCAAAAGCATTGCCCAGCAAATGTTCCGGGAAACCCGGCCCATCATCGCGGACGGTCAATTCCACGCAATCCGCTCCGGCGATATGCTCGCGGTGCGCACGAATCCACAGCGCCGAACCGTGGCTGCTGTCACGAATCGCCTCAATGGCGTTCTTGACCAAATTGTGCAGCAACTGGCGCAATCGGCCCTTATCGGCGTCGATCCATAACGGTTCTTCGGCCAGATTCAGATGGATTTCCACATTGGCGGGATAGTCACGATACAGATAAAGCACTTCCGTGACAAACTCATTCAACTCCAGCGGGGCCAGTTGCAGGCGCGGCGGTCGGGCGTATTCGTTAAAGGCATCAACCATTTCCTTCATCGCCTGCACCTGCTGGACAATGGTGTGGGTGCCGCGATCCAAAATCCGCCCTTGTTCTTCATCCATAGTTTTCAAATACTTGTGCCGGATTCGTTCAGCGGCGAGTTGAATCGGCGTCAGCGGGTTTTTAATCTCATGGGCCAGACGCCGCGCCACTTCCGCCCAGGCGGCGGCGCGCTCGGCCTGCACCAGATAGGTGATGTCATCGAAGACCAGGACATGGCCGCCGCGCAGACCGACCGCATCCGGCAATGAGCTGCCGCGACACATCAGGATGCGCCGCCCAGCGCCGCTGAACCAGGTAATTTCCTGCCGCCAGTCGCCGCTTTGCATCAGTTGCGCACCGATCATGTCGAACAGGTCTTGCAAAACCGGCTGGGCATCGACGATCTGCTGGTTGCCAGCGCCGATGAAGGCCGGCAACTCCACGCCCAGAATCTGGCCGGCGGCGGCGTTGCAGGTTTGCAGACGGCCCTGCTGATCGAGGGTCAACACCCCAGAAGACAGCCGGGCCAGCACGGTTTCCAGATAAGCGTGCTGGCTTTCCAACAGTTGCTGACTGCGTTGCGCGGCGTCGCGGGCCTGCGCCAGATTGCGGGTCATCTGGTTAAAGGATTCCACCAGAAAGCCCAGTTCGTCGCTGCCGGCCCGCGCCACCTGTTGATCAAACTGGCCGGCGGCGACCGCCTGTGCGCCTTCCGCCAGCTCGCGCAGAGGCTGCACCAGCCGGCGGGCGGTGTAAAACGCCGCCCAGAACGCCGCCAGCACCGCCAGCAACAGCGCCAGCGACAAAATCAGGGTAAAACTGGCCTTGAGCGGCGCCCGCAGAAACAGCAGTTCCTTATAACTGTCGAACGCCGCCTGCACCGCGTCGGCCAGCAAGCTCAGGCGGTCGGTCACTGGAAACAGCGATTGCAGCAGTCCTTCCTCGTCGCCGGGCAACACCAGCCGCACCGCCACCCGGATATGAAAACCGGCGTCGCGGACCGGCTCCAGGCCGACATAGTTATGCCCCTGCCGCACTTGCAGCAATACCGCATCAGGCGGCGGCTCCGGCAGGGCCAGGGCCGGATCGGCGGCGGCGGTGGCGATAATCCGGCCATCGCGGCCAAACAAGGTCAATTCCGACGCTTCACCCAGATCGAGCATCTCGTCGAGGCGGCGGCCAATCTGCGCCCCGTCGCTTTCGGCAACGCTTTCCGCCATGCGCTGGGTTTGCTTGAGGACATCGCGCATCCGCAGATCGAGCGCGGTGCGACTGAGTTCCAGAGCATCTTTCAGGCCGCGATCAACTTGAACGTTGAACCAGCTATCAATGCCTTTTTGCAGGAAATTCAACGAAAAGCCGTAAACCAGCGTGGTCGGGATAATCGCCAGCACCGCGAAAATGCCGGCCAGGCGCAAGGTCAGCCCGGCCCCCGGCGCCCGACGCCAATAGCGGCTTAACAACTCGATCAGGTTGTAGAGAATCAGGATGGCCAGTGCGCCCAGACCGACCGCGCTGATCAGCAGCAACCAGCCATAAACCT
>JBDHRB010000345.1:0-3416 GCA_039807355.1 Candidatus Competibacteraceae bacterium | reverse complement strand
TTTAGTTACAGCTACGGCTATCCCGCCGGTCGGCGCTTTATCGCCAGCCTGGAGTGGATCGACGGACGCTGGCGCTTGGAAACCGGGGCCGGCGCTGTTCAGCATGGGCAAGTGATCGGCGGTTACGCCCATCCGCTAATCGTCATTGTCAATTTCCGATTGGCGGACCGGACGCGCCGCTCACTGACCTTGCTGCCGGATGCGGCGGACTCCGATGCGTTGCGGCGATTGCGGGTCTGGTTGCGCACCCGCCGCTTTGACGATCAACCGGAGCCGCCCTAACCGGGTGCAGCGCGGTTTAGCCCATGGCCCGCCGGGCGATGCCTTTCGGCTTGCGCTTCTTCAGGCGCAGCGCTTCCTTCTGCCGCCGCTCGGCAAGGTCGATGAAAATCTGCTGTGAGCTGCGTGGATCGTCGGTTTCACCGGGGATGCGCTGCACATAACTGCCATCGGGCTGCATGTCCCAGGCGCTGCGCCGGTCGTTGAGTTGCACCTCAAGAATCTGTTGCAGCTCCCGTTGCAATTCCGGCGTGTCCACCGGCGCGACCACTTCAACCCGGCTTTCCAGATTGCGTTTCATGCAGTCCGCCGAGCCGATGAAATATTCCTCGTTGCCGCCGTTGCGGAAATGGAAAATCCGCGTGTGTTCGAGAAACCGTCCGACAATGCTGATGACCCGCACATTTTCCGAAATGCCTGGAATGCCCGGTCGTAACCGGCAGGTATCGCGGACGATCAGATCGACCGGGACGCCGGCTTGCGAAGCGCGATACAGCGCCGCCGTCACTTCCTGGTCCTCCAGGGCGTTCATCTTGAACTGGATCAATGCGGGCCGACCGGCTTTGGCGTGACCGATTTCCCGCTCAATCTTGGCCAGCAGCGCCGGCTTGAGCACCTTCGGCGCGGGCAGCAACTTGCGGTAATTGCGCTTCGGGACATAGCCGGTGGTCAGATAGTTGAACAGTTCGGTCAAATCCTCGCCGATGGTCGGGTCGCAGGTCAGCAGGCCCAGGTCGCTGTACAGGCGGGCGGTGCCGGCGTGATAGTTGCCGGTGCCAATGTGCGCATAGCGGCGCAGACCATTGTAATCGCGGCGCAACACTAAAATCACCTTGCTGTGGGTTTTCAGCCCGACCACGCCATAGGTGACGTGAATCCCGGCTTCCTCCAGACGGTTGGCCCAGCGGATGTTCGCCGCCTCATCGAAACGCGCCTTCAACTCCACCACCACGGTGACCTGCTTGCCGTTTTGCGCAGCGTCGATCAGGTATTCGATAATCTTGGAGTCTTCCGAAGTGCGGTACAGGGTCATCTTGATCGCCAGCACCTTGGGGTCGAGACTGGCTTCCAGCACAAACCGCTCCACCGAGGTTGCAAACGATTCATAGGGATGTTGCAACAGAATCGGGCCAACTTCGCGGATGATGTGGAAGATATTGCGCTTGTCATTCAACTTTGGATGATCGAGCGGATGGTGCGATGGATCGTGCAGATCGGGCCGATTAATGGCGACGATTTGAAACAGGTCGCGCAGCGCCATCATCCCATCGACTTCAAACACTTCATTGCTTTCATCCAGACCGAGTTCGGCGGCCAACATGCCGCGATGGATCGGGTCCATGTGCTTTTCCACTTCCAGGCGGACAATCGGCGCGACCTTGCGTTCGCGCAGTTCCGATTCAATCATCACCAGCAAATCATCGGCCTGATCTTCGTCGCGTTCGGTAATCGCGTTGCGGGTGACGCGAAACAGTTCGCAGGCATCCACGATCATGCCTGGAAACAGCAGGTCGAGGTTGTTGGCCATGACATCTTCCAGCGGCACATACAATTCTTCATCGCCGAGTTTGAGGAAGCGCGGAATCCCCGCGCCAATCGGCACCTTGATCCGCGCCAGACCGCTGGCGTCGTCGCTGGCGTAGCGCACCGTCACCAACAGGTTCAGGGACAGGTTGGAAATAAACGGGAAGGGATGCGCCGGGTCCATGGTTTGCGGCGTGACCAGCGGGAAAATGTTGGCCAGGTAGTATTCGCGCATCTGCTTGCGCTGGGTTTCAGTCAGGCGTTTGTAACTGCGCAAGCGGATGCCTTGTTCCTTGAGAAGCTGGTGCAGCTCGGAGGCTAGCACCCGTTGCTTTTCCACAAGATCGCGCACCATCGCCAGGCAGGCGCTCAACTGCTGCTCCGGGCTGCGGCCATCCACCGACAACTCGCGCACCCGCGCCCCGATTTGTTGCTTGAGGCCGCCGATGCGCTTCATGAAAAATTCATTGAGATTGGAACTGACGATAGCCAGGAACTTGATCCGTTCCAGCAGCGGCGTGCGCGCATCCTGCGCTTCATGCAGCACGCGCTGATTGAAGGCCAGCCAGGTCAATTCACGGTTGAGATACCATTCGTGGGCATTGGCGTCGAAAACCGGCGGCGTTGTTTCCGGGGCGGGTTCGGCGGGCGGTTCCGCGCCGGGAATCGGTTCGGCGGGAGCCGGTAGCGCATCGCGTTGAGGGGTGCGGGGCGGGGTAGTCGCGGATTCAGCGTCCTGCGAGGTCAGTTCAGTCATGATCGCCATACCTTAACGGGTTCTCGGTCGGTTATTTCGATGGTGATTTTGCAGTTTCGATCAGCGCGGATTCCAGGCGTTCACACAGCTTGCGCAGCACTTCGATTCGCGCATGGCGTTTATCGTTCGCCGCAACCAATATCCAGGGGGCCTGGCGGGTGCTGGTGCGCTCGACCATATCGTTGACCGCCAGTTCATAGTCCGCCCAGCGTTCGCGGTTGCGCCAGTCCTCGTCGGTGAGCTTCCAGGCTTTGTAGGCGATCTGTTCACGCTCCTGAAAGCGGCGCAGTTGCTCGTCCGGGGTGATGTGCAGCCAGAATTTGAGCAGTACGATGCCCCGTTCCGCCAACTGCGCTTCAAAATCGTTGATCTCGGCGTAGGCGCGCCGCCATTCGCGGGGCCGGGCAAAGCCTTCAATGCGCTCTACCAGCACCCGCCCGTACCAACTGCGATCATAGATAGTGACCCGACCGGCGCGCGGCAGGTGTCGCCAGAATCGCCAAAGGTAATTATGGGCGGCTTCTTCATCAGTCGGCGCGGCGATCTGGATGACCTGATAATCGCGGGCGTCCAGCGCGGCGGTGATGCGGCGGATGCTGCCGCCCTTGCCGGCGGCGTCCCAGCCTTCAAAAACCAGAATCGTAGATCGCTTGCGCTCCCGGGCGATTTGCTGCAACTGGTTGAGTTTAGCCTGGCAGCGTTTCAGTTCCGTGTCGTATTCCTCCTTGCCCAGGGTCTGGCTCATCTCCAGTTGCGACAGTACCGTCACTACCGGCAGCCCGCCGCCTTGCAACGGCGCTGGCGGGAGCAGCGCCGGATCGCCATGGGTTGACGGTGCCCGGACTTCATCCAGCCC
>JBDHRB010000344.1:0-3433 GCA_039807355.1 Candidatus Competibacteraceae bacterium | reverse complement strand
GAGACGCTCATAACCAGCGGCATGTGATGTTCGACCAATAACACCGTGACCCCGGTGGCGCGGATGCGCTGAATCAGGTCGCGCAACGCCAGAGTTTCTGTGTCGTTGAGACCGGCAGCCGGTTCGTCGAGCAGCAACAGACGCGGTTGGGCGGCCAGAGCGCGGGCGATTTCTACTCGTTTCATCAGACCGTAGGGCAGGGCGCTAGCCGGTTGTTCCGCCCGGTCGGCCAATTCGCACAGCGCCAGCGCTTCGCGGGCCGCTTCGCGCAATTGTTGTTCTTCGCGGCGCACCCGGGGTAGGCGCAGGGCGGCAGCCAGCAGACCGCTCCGGGCGCGCAGGTGACCGCCGACCATGACGTTTTCCAGGACGGTCATGTTGAAAAACAGTTGCAGGTTTTGAAAGGTGCGAGCCATGCCAAGAGCGGCGATGCGGTGGGTGGGTAAACCGCGCAGTTCCTGGCCGTTGAAGCGCAACGAGCCGGCGGCGGGTTGACAGAATCCGCATAACACGTTGAACAAAGTAGTTTTTCCAGCGCCGTTGGGGCCGATGACCGCGTAGATGGCGTGTTCATCGGTGTGAAAACTGACCCCGGCCAGAGCCATGACCCCGCCGAAGCTTTGCTCCAGGCCCTCGACCGCCAGCAGCGGCGCACTCATGGCTGCGCCGGCTCCAGGCGGGCGATCCAACGCTGGCGCAGCCGCGCCCAACCGCGTTGGGCGATTTGACTGAGCGCCACAAACAGGCCCTGCGGCATGAAGATCATCACGATCATGAGCAAGCCGCCGTGAATCAGCATTTCGTAATCTTCAAACACCACCAGACCTTGTTGCAGCAGGGTCAGGGCAATAGCGCCGCTGGCCGCGCCGAAGGTGGAAGCCATGCCGCCCAATACGACCATCGTCACCAGCTCCACCGAAATGGTCAGATTGAAGGAATCCGGACTGACAAAGGCTTGTTGATGAGCGAACAGGCTACCGGCGAAGGCGGCGAACAGGGCGGAGACAACGAACGCCTGGGTTTTAGCGCGGGCCGCGTCTATGCCCATCATCTGCGCGGCGAATTCTGAACCGCGCACCGCCCGCAAAGCCCGTCCAGCGCGTGAATCGACCAGGTTCAGCGACAGCCAAAGCGTCAGCAGCATGGCGGCGCTGATGACCCCATACCATTGCGCATCGCCGCTGACCACCCAACCGAAGAGGTTGAGCGGCGGAATCCCAGCCAGTCCGTCCGGTCCGCCGGTCCAGGGCGTCGCCTGCACCATCAAGACGTGGATGATGATGCCGAAGCCGAGCGTGGCCATGGCCAGATAGTGGCCGCGCAGACGCAAAATCGGGCGGGCGAACAGCCAGGCGATGCCGCCGGCGAGCAGCAGACCGGCGGCCATCGCCAGCAAGCCTGGCCAGGCCCAGCGGGTGGTGAGAATGGCCGAGGCGTAAGCGCCAATGCCGAAAAATGCCGCATGACCCAGGGAAATCTGTCCGGCATAGCCCATCAGCAGGTTGAGGCCGACCGCGAGAATGACATGCAGCCCGGCGGCGGCCCCGACGACGGTGACGAAATACTGATCCGGGAACAGCAGCGGTAACAGCGCGACCCCGGCGGCGAATAGATAGAAACCGAGCAGGCGCATCGCTCAGACCCGCTCTGCGACTTTGTGGCCGAACAGGCCGGTCGGCTCGAAGAACAGCACCATCAGCACCAGGAGAAAGGCGATAGCATCTTTGTAGCCGGAGGAGATCAGTCCGGCGCTGAGGGCTTCCAGGACGCCGAGCAGCAGGCCGCCGGCGACTGCGCCCATCGGATGACCGATGCCGCCGATAATCGCTGCGGCAAAACCCTTGAGGCCGAGCATCACCCCGGCTTCGTAGGAACTGAAGGTGATCGGGGCGATGAGGATACCGGCGATAGCGCCCAAGCCGGCGGAGAGCGCATAGGCCAGGCGCAACATGACTTTGACGTTGATGCCGACCAGTTGGGCGGCGGCGCGGTTGAAGGAACAGGCCAGCAGGGCCTTGCCGATCCAGGTGCGGTTGAGGAAGTAGTGAACCAGGCTCACCAACAGCACCGCGCCGCCCAGCACCCACAGGCTTTGCGGCAACAGGGTGGCGGCGCCCAGCCGCAGCGGCTGATCGCCGGAGAACGGCGGCAGGGCGTGAAAATCCTTACCCCAGAGGAGCAGGGCGGCGCCGCGTAGAAACAAGGCAGCGCCAATGGTGATGATGATGGTGGAGACAACCGGCGCGCCCGCCGCTGGCTCAATGGCCAAGCGTTCCAGCAGCAGGCCGACCAGCAGGGTGAGCAGAATGGCGATGAGCGCCGCGAGCGCCAGCGGCCAGCCCGCACTGGCTATGCCAATGGCGATCATCGCGCCGAGCATGACAAATTCGCCTTGGGCGAAGTTGACCACATCCGAGGCGTTATAAATCAAGGCAAAGCCCAGCCCGACCAGGGCGTAGACCGCGCCGATGGTGACGCCGGTGACCAGGAACTGAAAGAGTTGCTCAGGCATCGGGTTTATTTGATCAGGGTCCAGCCGCCCTTGCGGATTTCCACCAGTTTCAAGGCGTCCAGGGCCAGGCCCATGTGGTCTTCCGGGGTGATGTTGAACACGCCGGCGGTGCCGATGAAGCCGGCGGTTCGTTCGATTTCATCGCGCACAGCGGCTTTGTTGACGCTGCCGGCGCGCTGGATCGCGGCCATGGCGATCATCGCGCCGTCATAGGCGTAGCCGCCAAATGCGGATGCCGCACCATACCGGGCTTGGTATTGACTCTTATAGGCGAGCAGCACCGGTTTTTGCGGATCAGCGTCGGCCAGTTGTTCGGCGACCAGCAGCGGTGAGGCCGGCAGGCGCACGCCTTCCGCCGCATCGCCAGCCAGGTCGATGAAGGTTTGTGAGGCGACGCCGTGGGATTGGTAAACCGGCAGGGTAATGCCGAGTTGTTTAATGTTCTTGGTGACGATGGCCGGGGCCTGGCCAAAGCCGAAATTGATAATGGCCTGGGCATCGGTAGCGCGGATTTTGTTCAATGGCGCACTCATGTCGGTGTCCTTGTTGCTATAGGCTTCATCGGCGACGATGACCATGCCGTATTCCCCGGCCAGCTTGCGCAGTTGTTCGCGCCCGGATTTGTCAAATCCGCCGTCGCCGGTGATCAGGGCGATTTTGCTCAGATTGCGTTTGCGCAAGTCCTGATAAATCTTGATCACCGCCATGCGGTCGCTGGGCGCGACTTTGAACACCCATTTTTTCACCGGCTCAACAATATCCACTGCGCCGGACAGCGCGAGCAGCGGAACCCCTTCTTTCTCTACCTCTGGAATCACCGCCAGGGTGTCGCTGGAGGTAGAGCCGCCGACGATGATGTCCACCCGGTCGTTTTTAATCAGACGCTTGGCGAAATCGACCGCTTCGCGGGCATTGCCGCCG
>JBDHRB010000343.1:0-3443 GCA_039807355.1 Candidatus Competibacteraceae bacterium | reverse complement strand
GCAAAGGTCAATTCTTGAATGGAAATCAGCGAAATCAATGAAGAATCCTTGACTAGCGCGATGAATTGCCCGGCCAGCGGCGGCGTCATCTTGGCCAGGGCCTGCGGCAGCAACACATAACGCAACGTCTGGCCGGGACCCATTCCCAATGCTTGAGCCGCCTCCATTTGCCCTTTGGGCAACGCTTCGATGCCAGCGCGCACGATCTCGGCCACATAAGCGCCCTCGAATAACGCCAGACAAACCAGCCCGGACAGGAAATTGGTCAGCAATTCCGGCGGGCCGAACAGCCAGCCCAACACCATCCGGGTCTCCGGGGCGGCTCCGGCGATCCGGTTTTCCAAATCCAGCAACGGCATCAACCGATCACTGATGAAAAAATAGAAAATAAAGATGAACACCAGCGGCGGGATGTTGCGAATCAATTCCACATAGGCGCGGCCAATCAGGCGCAAAAACAGGCTGTGCGCCACCCGGCACATTCCCACCATCCCACCCAGCAAGGCCGCCAGCAATCCGCCCCAAAGGCTTAAGCGCAGCGTCGCCAGAAACCCCTGACCGAGCAGATTCAACACCCAGCCAGCCTCGGCGTCATGGCGGACGATATAGCGGGGAATCGCTTGCCAGTCCCAACGGTAGTGGAATTGGAACTGCGCCCGGTAGAAAAAATAACCGATCAGCGCACCGCCAATGGCCAAAATCAGCGCATCCAGCGCGGTGAAGCGCCGGGGTTGCCGGGTCATCGCTCAATGCCCGGCGCTGGGGCTGGGCCAGCGCCGCTCCAGCCCACTGACCAGCAGGGACAAACTGGCGGTCAGCATCAGATACAGCGCGGCGATGGTGAACCAGAGTTCAAAAGTCATGAACGTATCGGCGATCAGATTGCGGCCTTCAGTGGTCAATTCGGCGACTGCGATCACGCTGACCAGCGCCGAATGCTTGATCAGCGAAATCGCCAGCCCGGTCAACGGCGGCAACACCAGACGAATGGCCTGCGGCAGGATGATGAAGCGATGCACCGCGTGCGCCGACAGGCCCAGCGCCCGGCCCGCCTCCCACTGCCCCTGGGGAATCGCTTCAATGCCGGCGCGGAAGATTTCCGCAGCGAACGCGCCCTCGAACAACGCCAAAGCCAGCACCGCGGCGGCAAAGCGTTCCAGGCCGAAGATCGGGGCCAGGATGAAATACACCAGATAAAGCTGCACCAGCATCGGCGTATTGCGCACCGCCTCGACATACAGGCGGGCGACGGCGTGGCCGGCCCAGGAACTGGAACGCTGCAACAGCGCCGCCGCCAGCCCAAAACCGACGGTCAACAATAAACTCCAGCCGGTCAACTCCAGAGTGACGCCCAGGCCGCGCAACAACGGGCCGGGATAAAACCCGCCGTCTTCGATGCGATAAAGATAGGGCGGAATCCGCTGCCACTGCCAGTTATAGTGCAGCGCCCCGGCCCCGGCGACGATCAGCCAGCCCAGCCCGAACAGCAGCGCCAGAAACGCCAGGGCGTCGAACGCCTGTCGCCAGCGCCGCCGGCGCAAACGGTGTCGCGCCGTGCGGTTCATCGAGCGGTCGAGTTAAACCAGCGACTTGCGCGGATCGAAAGCATCCCGCACCGCCTCGCCGACAAACACCAGCAGACTGAGCATCAACGCCGTTACGATAAATCCGGACAGGCCCAGCCAGGGCGCCTGGAGATTGTCCTTGCCCTGACGCAGCAAATCGCCCAGCGAGGCGGAACCCGGCGGCAGGCCCAGTCCGAGAAAATCCAGCGCGGTCAGGGCGACGATGGAGCCGGACAGAATGAACGGCAGAAAGGTCAAAGTCGCCACCAGGGCGTTCGGCAGCACATGCTTGAACATGATCCGTCCATCGCTCACGCCTAACGCCCGGGCGGCGCGAACGTAGTCGAAATTGCGGGCGCGCAGGAATTCGGCCCGCACCACCCCGACCAGCGAAGTCCAGCTAAACAGCATCAGGATCAGCAGCAAGGTCCAGAACCCCGGCGTCACCACGCTGGAGACGATGATCAGAATGAAGAGCTGCGGCAGCCCGCCCCAGATTTCCAGGAACCGCTGGAAAAACAGATCGAGCCGCCCGCCAAAATAACCCTGCGCCGCCCCCGCCGTTACCCCGATCAGCGATGAGGTCAGGGTCAGCAACAGGCCGAACAGCACCGAGAGGCGCAAGCCATAAATCAGCCGGGCCAGCACGTCGCGGCCCTGATCGTCGGTGCCGAGCCAGTTGTCGGCGGACGGCGGCGCGGGCGCGGGAACCGGCAGGTCGTAATTAACGGTGTCGTAACGGAAGCGCACCGGCGGCCAAAGCATCCAGCCGTTTTCCTCAATCAGTCCGGCCAGATGCGGATCGCGGTAATTGGCCGCGCTGGGAAAGTCGCCGCCAAAATCGGTTTCGGCGTAGTCCTTGAATACCGGCGCGTAAAACTCACCCTGGTAATAAATCAGCAATGGCCGGTCATTGGCGATGAATTCCGCGCCCAGACTCAGCCCGAACAGCAGCAGAAACAGCCACAGCGACCACCAGCCGCGCCGATTGGCCCGAAATTGCGCCAGGCGGCGCTGGGTCAGGGGAGTAAGGTGGAGGCGAAACCAGGTCATAGGGTATTGGCGATGTTGGCGTTTCTAAATAACGCAACAATATAGCATGAGCAGTCGGTCAAACACGCCGACCTGGCTCGACCCGCGTCACCCTCAGCCAGTGATGGTCTGCATCATCAGTAGCAATTGTTGCCTTTACATCTGCATTGAATCAAGCCGGTGGTTTGTTCAGTTTGCTATAGGGTTCAACCCGGCACACCGGCCAGCGTTCCTCAATGCTGGTGAGGTAGCGTCCCGTCGATCCGATCCAGACGACCGATTGCCCTTGTTCCAGCAGGAAGCGGAACCTTCGCCGGGTCTGTTCGACTGGGAAGCCCCACAAGGCGCGGCGGTGATTGGGTCGCAAAGGCGTCAGGTTGAGCAAACCGGCGAGTGCGGCGTCCTGGGGGTGGTAGAACTCGCAGAAGCGGCCCACCTGGAAGAACAGCAGGTCGCCGGGAAAGCGCCAGCGGTAGTAGCGGTATTGATCGGCGACGCGCCGGAAGCCGCCGGGCGGGCGGTACTTTCGAGCCAGGCGTTGCCGTTCGGCGTCGAAATCGAAGTATTGGGCGAGTAAGGGATAGTCGGCCCAAATCGCCTGGCAGAAATGGAAAGTGTCCGCCTGCTGGAAATGACCGAGGTAGGAAGCGAGGGTGGCGTGCAGTTGATCGAGCAGGGTTGGATCGAAACGATAGCGCCGATAGGTAGGTCGTTCCACGACCAGCCGGGTCCGGTAGTCGCGCAGCCGTTCGTGCAGGTGATTGACCACCCGCCGCCGCACCAGTCGATAGTCGCCGCGCACGATGTAACCGAGAAAATCGACGCCGTCGCTGACCGGACGGAGGC
>JBDHRB010000342.1:0-3444 GCA_039807355.1 Candidatus Competibacteraceae bacterium | reverse complement strand
GCCGACGCGGCGGCGGACTGGGTTTAACCACTGCCTGCGCCGCTGGCGGACTCGGTTCCGCCCTGATTCTGGAAGTCGCGTAACGCCACGAGGAGACCCGACATGACTACTGAATTGAATTTGACGGTTTTCCAACTGGCGCGGCGCGACGACGGGATCGCCGTAGTGACTATTGACGTGCCTGGCGGGAACCAGAACACGCTCAAGGCCGAGGTCTTCGGTGAGACCGACGAACTGCTAGACCGATTAATGCAAGACGTCAATATTCAAGGCGTCGTATTTATCAGCGGAAAGCCTGATTCTTTCATCGCCGGGGCCGACATCAATATGTTGAAGTCCCTGCAAACTGCTACCGAGGCGACAGATTTGTCCCGTGCCGGTCAGCGTCTGTTTGACCGGCTGGAAAATTTCAAAGCGCCAGTCGTCGCAGCGATTGATGGCGCTTGTCTGGGCGGCGGATTGGAGCTGGCGCTGGCCTGTCACGGTCGGGTCTGCACCGATCAGCCAAAAACCGTATTCGGCTTACCTGAAATGCAGTTGGGCATTCTCCCTGGCGGCGGCGGCACGCAACGCTCACTCCGCTTGATTGGCATTTCTGCTGCGCTCGGCCTACTACTGACTGGCAAGCATGTGAACGCACAAAAGGCCCGCCGGTTGGGATTAGTGGACGACGTCGTGCCGACCAGCATTCTTCTGCCTACCGCCATTGACCTCGTTAAAAAGCTCCAACACAACCGCGCTGCTGCCCGCAAGGCCAACAACCTACTTTCAGTCAGGGGTCTGACCCAACTGGCGCTGGAGGGTAATCCGCTAGGCCGGCGTGCCCTATTCCAGAAAGCGCCGTTGCGCATCATCGACTGTGTGGAAACCGGCGCGAGTCAAGGTTTCAAGAAGGGCTTGGAGGCGGAAGCGGTCGGCTTCGGCGAACTGGCGGTGACGCCCCAAGCGCGGCAGTTGATGAATTTGTTTTTCGCCAGCACTGCGCTGAAAAAGGACAGCGGGGTTGCCGATGCTCACATCCAGCCGCGTCCGGTGCGCAAGATCGGCGTTCTCGGTGCGGGCCTGATGGGCGCGGGCATCAGCTATGTCACGACCGATAAAGCGCAAACGCCGGTGCGCTTGAAAGACAAGGAGCTAGCCGGGCTGAATCGCGGTCTGGCCCACATCGACCGGCTGATTCAGAAACGGCTACAGCGGCGCGCGCTCACGCCGTTTGAAGCAGGGCAGACCCGGCGGCGCGTGACGCCAACCCTGGATTTCTCCGGGTTCCAGAATGTCGATCTGGTCATCGAGGCGGTGTTTGAAGACCTGAATCTGAAGCAGCAGATGGTCGCTGACGTAGAAGCGCATTGCCCGCCGACCACGATTTTCGCCACCAACACCTCATCCATCCCGGTCGCCCGAATCGCTGAAGCGGCGCAACGCCCGGAAAACGTGGTCGGGATGCATTACTTTTCCCCGGTGGAGAAAATGCCGCTGCTGGAAGTGATCGCCGCCCCGCAAACCGCGCTGGAGGTGGTGGCGACCGCCGTTGAGTTTGGTCGCCGTCAGGGCAAAACGGTAATCGTGGTGCAGGACGGCGCGGGTTTCTACGTCAACCGCATTCTGGCTCCGTACATGAACGAAGCCGGTTATCTGCTCAATGAAGGCGTGGCGATTGACGCCATTGACCAAGCGTTGACCCAGTTCGGTTTTCCGGTCGGGCCGTTCGCCCTGCTTGATGAAGTCGGGATTGATGTGGGTTCCAAAATCGGGCCGATTCTGCACGCGGCATTCGGCGAGCGGATGAAACCGTCCGGGAGCGCCGAAAAACTCTTGGCCGATGGCCGTTACGGACGCAAAAACAAAAAGGGTTTTTACCTCTACGAAGGCGTTAAGTCAGGCGAGAAACCCGTTGATAAAACCGTCTACGCAGTGCTGGGCGTTGACGGCGCTAAAGTCATCGAGGCCAGCGAGATTGTCGAACGCTGCGTGCTGGTCATGCTCAATGAAGCGGCGCGCTGTTGCGCGGAAGGGATGATTCGCAGTCCCCGCGACGGCGATATTGGCGCAGTGTTCGGCATCGGCTTTCCGCCGTTCCTCGGCGGCCCGTTCCGCTATGCCGACAGTCTGGGTATCGCCGCGCTGGTGGAGAAATTGCAACAGTATCGGCAGCGCCTCGGCGAACGCTTCGCCCCGGCGGAGGTGCTGACGCAAATGGCCCAGGAACAGCGGAGTTTCTACGCCGATTAATCCACTGGGCGATGCGCCGGTCAGGTTTTCGCCCGACGCCGGCGCGTCGCCGTTTTCGATTCCAGCGGGCTGGCGATTTGCTGATACCGTTCAAACAAAAACGCCACCCGGTCGCTGTCTCCGGTCAATTTCCGCTTGGCGTAAGCCGCGTCCACCGCAGCGTCCAGTTGATGGTGCGCATCGACCAACACCGCCGGCATGGTTAGCGGATCGTACAGGTCCGCCAGAGAAGCACGCGGAAATTGCGCCCGCGCCTCCAACACCGCTTGCGCAGCGTTTTCAATCGCTTGTTTCTGCCTATCGGTCAGGGCCAGCGGCCAAGGAAAGTTGTTGTAAACAATTCCGGCGGAATAGCGATAGGTGATTCCCAAGCGTCCGCAAACTGTTCTGGTCCAAGCCATGTGCATCGCCGACGACAAAACGCCGAAGTGATAAAGAGTCGCGCCGGGAATGATCAGGCACAGATTACTGGCGATAACTGATGGCGGCATAAACCCCATCGGGATATAGGTTCGCCGTTCTGAAGACACGCTGGGGATGAGCAGGTAATCAACATCCGGCATATTCTCGACATGAAAACCGGTCGGGTTCGCCGCCAGTTTGCGGGTGGACGCGCTCTTGCTATTCAACCGATACCGCCGCACCGCTTCAACGCGCTTCATTGCTTCCGGCATTCGCTTCAATACTTCTGGCGGGCAATCGCCCAACCAGAGACACCATCGTTCATAACCATTCAGAAATTCATCCGCACCCAGCCAGCGCCGAAAATACGGCGTAGCGGCAGGCTCCCGCTTGAGAAATTCGTCGCGTTCTTCCAGCGTGAAAAGATAATGACCGCCGTCAATTGGTTTGTTGCCGATGCCGATTTCAGGAGCGGGACAAATCGGTGTTCTCCGGCGAGCCAATACCCCATCCGCTACGTCCATCAAATAGGGATTGACATGCTTGCTGACAATTTTACGCGGCTCGGACTTAGAGGTTTCATAGTCGAAAATCTGCTTATTCTCGGCGTCATGCAAGGCAAAACCGATGATGACACAATGCACGGCGGCTTTGCCTCGCGCCTCGTTGGACCATTGAAAAGCCCGATGGGCAAAATGGATTTTCACGCCGCGCTTGAGTAAATCTGACCATAACACCCCGACTTGTTCGCCCTGAGTGATTGAGTTGGTCGAGACAAAAGCGGCCTTGATTTCAGGATTGTCCGCCAGG
>JBDHRB010000341.1:0-3448 GCA_039807355.1 Candidatus Competibacteraceae bacterium | reverse complement strand
ATGACGTGAACGGCGGGCGGGTGCTGATCGACGGTCAGGATGTGCGCAACGTCACCCAGCAGAGTTTGCGGGCGACCATGGGCATTGTGCCGCAGGACACCGTGCTGTTTAACGACACGCTGTATTACAACCTGGCCTACGCCCGGCCCGACGCCAGCCGCGAGGAGATTGTAGAAGCGGCGCGTATGGCGCAACTGCATGATTTTATCGCCGCATTGCCCGCCGGTTACGACACGGTGGTCGGGGAGCGCGGCTTGAAACTGTCCGGCGGCGAGAAACAGCGGGTGGCAATTGCCCGGGCCATTCTCAAACGCCCGCGCCTCCTGATTTTCGACGAGGCGACTTCGGCGCTGGACAGCCGATCCGAACAAGCGATTTTGCAGGCGTTGCGTACTGTAGCAACCGATCACACCACGCTGGTGATCGCCCATCGACTCTCGACCATCGTTGACGCTGACCAGATTCTGGTGCTGGAACAGGGGAGGGTGCGCGAACAGGGCAGTCACCGCGAATTGCTGCAACAGGACGGCTTGTATGCGCAGATGTGGGCCTTGCAACAGCAGGAACAGGCGGCGCACGCTGAGGAGCAGCGGCTGGGGTTGGAGTGAAGGGTCGTCATTCGTCCAGCGTCAGCAACGCCCGCTCGGTTTCGCCGAGCATCACCCGCACCCCGGCCTGCTGACGATGCAGCCAGGCCAGCCGTTCGCGCTGCTCGGTAAAATCCTCCGCATCGCTGTCAACCCTCCTTTCCAGCCATGCGCTTCCCTCAACAATGGCCTCATCCAGTTCGTCGAGTTGCTCCAGCAGTTCGCGCTGCCGGAGGTACAGCTCTTGAGAAATCGTCATCATGCGCTTCCGGGAAAAAGGTTTGCTTCAGCGCCTGCGCTCATTGATCGGTCAGGTCTTCGCTGAATGGGTTAAAAATGATAAACTATTGACTCGTCAATATATTAACACTTAAAAATCGACGCTCGCCCAATCAGCGCGAGGCCGCCGGAGGAAAAGAGATGACCGATATCGCGTGTCTGCTGCGGCAATTCGTGTGGATCATCACTGCCGCTATCTGCATCGGCCCAGCTTGGGCCTCGGAGCAAACGGTTTACAGCTTTTCGGTAGTGCCCCAGTTTGAGCGTCGCGTGTTGTTCGGTATCTGGCAGCCGATTCTCGATGAACTACAGAAACGCACCGGGCAGCGTTTTGAGTTGGTCACTGCCTTGTCGGTGAATGAATACGATCAGGACGTGCATCGCGGAGTTTACGATTTTATTTATGTCAATCCCTATGTGATGGTGAATATCGAGAAAACTCCAGGATATCAACCCTTGATCCGCGATGGTCAATCCCTGCACGGCATCCTGGTGGTGCGCAAGGACAGTCCGATACAGCGGGTTGAAGACTTGCAGGGCAAATCCCTGGCGATTCCAGCCCTGCAAGCCTTGGGGGCCAGCTTGTTGCTGCGCGCTGAACTGGATCGTCGATTCGGCGTCCGCATGAACCCGGTGATCGCTAAAACTCATGGTTCGGTATTCTTGCATGTCATCAACGGTTTGACCGACGCTGGCGGCTCGGTGCAAAAAGCCCTGAGTACCCAGGAGCAACCCATTCAGGCCAGCTTGCGCGTCCTCTACCGCACCACTGATGTGCCCTCGCATCCGATTGCCGCCCACCCTCGAGTTCCTGAAGCGCTCCGCGAGCAGGTTCGTCAAGCCTTGATCGCCATGGCCGCGGATCCGGCGGGAAAGGCCTTGCTGGGCAAAGTCCCCTTGCAGGAGCCGGTGGCCGCCCAGGCCGCGGATTACCATGTATTGCGGGATTTCCACTTGGAAAACTACTTGCAGTAGCAGGCTCAAGCATGTCGTTACGCTGGAAACTGCTGCTTCCTTTGCTGCTGGCCACCGCTCTGGCGGTGTCCGCCATGGAATGTCTGTGGCTGCGGCCTTCGCTGATGTTGGTCGAACAGCAGCAAGTGCGCTCGATGCAGCGTCATCTGGAGAGTTTGGGCGAGACACTGATTCCCCTGGTGATCGGGCAGCAACTGGACCTGATCCATGAGAATCTGAACGCCTTGATGCAGCGTAATCCGGACTGGGTGGAGATTGTGCTTAAAGACGCCAGAGGACGGCAATTGTACCCGCCGCTGGTCTTGGCCGAAGGCGGGGAACAGCCGGCGAAGTCGGATCAGCGCGAGCGGCGACGCCTGATTGCGCCTTTGCTGTTCGCCGGTCGGGAGTTGGCGCGTCTGGAAGCGCAAGTCGATCTGGCCCCGTACATCGACGCCCAGCGGGCCAAGTATTGGCGGGTCAGTGCGGTGTTGCTGGCGATTCTGGCGCTGGCCGCCGCCGCCTTGGTGATTCTGGTTGAGGTGATTGTCTATCGCCCGTTGCGGCGTCTTTCCAGCGCGGCCACCGCCTTGGCTGAGAAAAATTATGACGCGCCCTTGCCGGCGGTCAGCGCGGATGTCCTCGGCGCACTGGTCAACAGCTTCGCCACCATGCGCGAAGCCCTCAAGGCCCGGCATGTCGAACTGAACCGGGAAATCGACGAGCGCCGCGCCGCTGAAATGGATTTGCGCAAGTTTTATCTGGCGGTGGAGCAAAGTCCGGAAAGCATCATGATCACCAATCTCAGAATCGAGATTGAATACGTCAATCGGGCGTTCGTGAAGATCACCGGGTTTACCGGCGCGGAGGTGCTTGGGCGAACTCCGCGCTTTCTCCATTCCGGGAAAACTCCGGCGCAAACCTATCAGGCGCTATGGGAGACCCTGGCGGCGGGCCAGGTTTGGCAGGGGGAATTTATCAATCAGAGGAAAAATGGCGGTCATTACATCGAATCGGCCATCATCATGCCGATCCGTCAGGCGAGTGGCGCGGTCACCCATTATGTAGCGATCAAGGCTGACATCACCGAAAAGAAACGCATCAACGAGGAGCTGGAGCGTTATCGCAACCATCTGGAAGAGCAGGTGGCCGAGCGCACCCTGGAACTGGCTCAAGCCAAAACCGTCGCTGAGACCGCCAATCAGGCCAAGAGCGTTTTTCTGGCCAATATGAGCCACGAGATTCGCACGCCGATGAACGCCATCCTCGGCTTGACGCATTTGCTGCGCAAGGAGGCGACGCCGGCGCAACAGGCCGGATTGGGCAAAATCGACAGCGCAGGCCGGCATCTGCTTTCGATCATCAATGACATTCTGGATATCTCCAAGATCGAGGCCGGCAAGCTGCAACTGGAACACAGCGATTTTGCCCTTTCCGCCGTGCTGGATCATGTGCGCTCGCTGCTCAGTGATGCGGCCAGCGCCAAGGGGCTGCACATCCAGATTGACGAGGATTCAGTGCCGATATGGTTGCGCGGTGACGTGATGCGCTTGCGCCAGGGTCTGCTCAATTTCGCCAGCAACGCCATCAAGTTTACCCAGCAGGGCGGCGTTACCTTGCGAGCGAAA
>JBDHRB010000340.1:0-3448 GCA_039807355.1 Candidatus Competibacteraceae bacterium | reverse complement strand
CGTTCGAGCGGGCGCGCTGGTCGGAAAGCGATCACGGCCCATCCGGCAAGGGCGAAGCGGGCGATGACGACGAATAACCCACTAACCCCGGAGATTGCCAACCCATGCTGTATCGTGGCTATCTGATCAGCGGCATTCTGATTCTGGCGCTGTTCGCCACCGCGCAATACCGGGGCTGGAGCGTGTTCGGCGCCAGCGAGGCCAAAAGCCCGCCGGGTACGGCGCGGGGCATTTATCACAAATGAGGGGGCAAAATACCAACAATGCCCACCCTGAACTGGATCGGCAAGGAAGCCGTCGTCAAACACCACCAGGACGTGCCGTTCCGCCTGCTGGAACCGGCGCCAGAGCTTTCTTGTGGAATCGCCGACACCGGCAATCTGATCGTCCAGGGCGACAACCTTCATGCGCTCAAGGCCCTGCTGCCCCGCTATGCCGGTCAGGTGAAGTGCATCTACATTGACCCGCCCTATAACACCGGCAACGAGGGCTGGGTTTACAACGACAACGTCAACAGCCCGGAAATCCGCCACTGGCTGGGCGAAGTGGTCGGCAAGGAAGGCGAGACGCTGGACCGTCACGACCGCTGGCTGTGCATGATGTATCCGCGCCTGATGCTGCTGCGGCAGTTTCTGCGCGAGGACGGGGCGATTTTTATTTCCATCGACGACAACGAGGTAGCGACGCTGCGATTGTTGATAGATGAGATTTTTGGACCAGGCAATTTTGTTGCAACGGTGTTGTGGCAAAAAAAATATGCAGTGGCTAACGATCACAAAACCATCGCGCCAATGCATGATTTCTTGCTGGTATATCAGCGTTCCTCGCAGTGGAAGCGTAATCTCCT
The DNA here is from genome assembly GCA_039807355.1 of Candidatus Competibacteraceae bacterium. Classification (GTDB taxonomy): domain Bacteria; phylum Pseudomonadota; class Gammaproteobacteria; order Competibacterales; family Competibacteraceae; genus UBA2383. Next base: position 2,601 of record JBDHRB010000340.1, on the reverse strand, counting down.
GCCGCGTGGCGATGATAAAGATGAGCAATACAAATATGAAGATGAAAAAGGTATCTTTCGTAACAGCGACTACACTTGCAATAAGACTGCTGAAGAACGTCCCAATCTGTATTACCCAATCACCAACCCCAATACTGGTAAAGCAATCTGGCCCAAGCGCACAAGAGTTTGGGCCTATTCTCCCGAAGAGTACGCCCGGCATGTTGTCGAAGGGCTGATTTACTGGGGCAAGGACGGCAAGGGAAAAGTACCAGCCTACAAGCGTTACAAGCACTTGCTTCGTAACGCCGACGGCATCGTGCCACAAACCTTGTGGGCACACGAATTCGCCGGGCACACCGACGGGGCGCGCAAGGAATTGCGGGAAGTCTTGCACGGCATTCCCTCGGTTTCGGATTTCGCAACACCCAAACCCACACAACTCATCCAGCGTATCCTGCAAATCGCCACCGACCCGGATTCGCTGATTCTGGACAGTTTCGCCGGCTCCGGCACCACCGGCCACGCCGTGCTGAAACAGAACGCCGAGGACGGTGGCCACCGCCGGTTCATCCTGGTCGAAATGGATGAAACCATCGCCCGCACCGTCACCGCCGAACGGGTGCGGCGCGTCGCCAGCGGCTACATCAACGCCAAGGGGCAAACCGTCGCGGGCCTGGGCGGCGGCTTCCAGTTCTGCCGCCTGTCCGCCGAACCGTTCTTCACCGCCGATGGTCACGTCCGCGCGGACGTGACGTTCGCCCAGTTGGCCGAGTTCGTCTGGTTCGCCGAAACCGGCACGGGCTGGAACCCTCAGCCCTCACCCCCAGCCCCTCTCCCAGAGGGAGAGGGGAGAACATCACTGTCACCCCTGCTCGGCGTACACGAAGGCCGCGCGATCTATCTGCTCTACAACGGCATCCTCAAGGACCGGTCGGCGGCGGGCGGCAACGTGCTGACCGGCTCGGTGTTCGAGGCGTTGCCGAAGTTCGATGGCCCGAAAGTAATTTACGCCGCCGCCAACCGGCTGGGCGCCCGCACGCAACGGGAAAATATCACCTTCAAGCAAACGCCTTATGCGCTGGAGATCTAAATGAACCTGCCTGACACCATCTATGCCCATGCGCGGGCGCTACCTGCTGATTTGCAACGCGAAACACTCGATTTCATTTCATATCTGGAACAGCGCTATCGCATTACCCCTTCTATTCCGAATCGTTTTTCCACTGAGGCATTTATCGAACATTTTGCCGGTAGCATTGGCAATGATTTTCCCGATGACATAGATGATGCCGATCTGGCGGTTGATATAACGCGGGAGCCGCTCGAATGAAGGGCTACCTGCTGGATACCAACGCCTGGATTGCCTTGCTAAAGAATCACGCAGCGGTTGTTGAAGGCGTGCGCCGCGCCGGGCTGGATGCACTTTATCTGTGTTCGCCCGTGTGGTCCGAACTATGGTTTGGGGCCTGCAAAAGCCAGCGGATTGCTGAAAACCAGGCGCGTATCCGCGAACTGGTGGCTCACGTGCCCAGCCTGCCTTTCGATGATCGGGCGGCTGAACACTGCGGTGAAATTCGCGCTTTACTGGAGCGTGAGGGACGGCCTATCGGTCCCTATGATTTGCAAATTGCCGCGATTGCTCGCACGGCCGATTTGTGTCTGGTCACGCGCAATGTATTGGAATTCAGCCGAGTTCCAGGACTGAGGATTGAAAACTGGCAGGATGCGACATGACATGACCGGCTTTGCCCCCAAAACCTACCAGTCGCAAGTGCTGGACAGCATTGAGGCGTATTTCCAGTCCTGTCACGAACTCCCCTCGGCGGCGGTCGCGTTCACTGCGGTCACCGAACGGCTTTGGGGCCAGGGTCTGGCCTATCATCCGCTGGCGGGCTTTCCTACCGACATGCCGTATTTCTGCCTGCGGGTGCCCACCGGCGGCGGCAAAACCTGGCTGGCGGCCAAAAGTATTCAACGGGTCAACACTCACCTGTTGCGTTGCGAACACAGCGTCATCCTCTGGCTCACGCCGAGCAAGCCGATCCGCGAACAGACCCTCAAGGCGCTCAAGGACCGCCAGCATCCCTACCACATCGCCTTGCGCGAGGCCGGCTCGGTCACGGTGATGGACCTGGAGGAAGCCAAGAGCGTCACCCGCGCCACGCTGGATGTTTCGACCACGATCATCGTCGCCACCCGCCAGGCGTTTCAGGTCGAAGACGAAGAATGCCGCAAGGTCTACCAGTCCAGCGGCGCGCTGATGCACCACTTCGAGCACCTCGCGCCGGCCCAGCGCGCCCAACTGCTCCGGGATGGTCAGGGCGCGGACGCCACCATCCCCTACTCCCTCGCCAACGTGCTGCGCCTGCGCCGGCCCTTTGTGATCGTGGATGAAGCCCACAACAGCCGCACCGAACTGGCGTTCGACATGCTGGCCCGCCTGCGCCCCAGCGGGGTGATGGAACTGACCGCCACGCCCGATCTGGAGCGCACGCCGTCGAACGTGCTGCACAGCGTGTCCGCCGCCGAATCGAAGGCGGAAGAAATGATCAAGCTGCCGGTGGTGCTGGAAACCGAGCCGAACTGGCAGCAATGCCTCGCCGACGCCATCGGTCGCCG
>JBDHRB010000339.1:0-3454 GCA_039807355.1 Candidatus Competibacteraceae bacterium | reverse complement strand
AATGCCCACGCCCTCGAAGGCTGGGCCGCCCGGCGCGGCGCTCAGGCGCAAAACTCGCCCATCCCACAGGGCAATTTCGACGTTGGTGCCGATATCGACCAGCAACGAACCGGGCGGTCCGTGCAAAAAATCGGTGGCGATTAAATCGGCGAGCAGGTCAGAACCGATAAACCCGGCGGCGGGTTGCGCTACCACGATCTCCGCATGAGGCAACGACCAGGCGCTTTGCCAGGCGGCCAGATTATCCGGTCGACAGTCGATGGATTGCTCCCAGCCGGACGGATCGAGCAGCGCCGCCCCGCCCCGCCCGGTCAACAACGCCAGCATCGCGGTATTGCCGACCACCATAAGTTGACCGATCTGCCCCAGCATCGGTGTCACTTCGCCGACATCCCGAGCCAGCATATCGCGTAGCGCGTGCAGGATCGCGTTCCGCGCCATATCGGCCATTTCCTGGGCGGCTGCCGGGCGGGCGCGGGCGGCTTCCAGACGATTGAGTACGTCGGCGCCGAATCCGCCTTGCGGATTTGGCCCGCGCCGGGTGGCGATGCGTTGACCGCGCCGCCGGTTCCACAAGGCGACGCGCACCTGGGTGGTGCCGAGATCGACTGCGACCCCATAGGGATCGTGGGTGAGATGCGCCAGCGGTTGGGGAATCGCGGATAGATGGTCGGTGGGAATGCTCTTCCACACCGAGGGTGGGGCCGGGTGATCGAGGAGGATTTCCGTATCGCCGCGCAACCGCAACTGACAGGCCAGGCGCTGTCCAGCTTGCCGCTCTTCAGCGGTCAGTTTTTGATAGTCCGCCAGACCCGGCCGATTCACCTCGCCCTTCAGCCAGCGCACCAGACAGGCTCCGCAGGAACCGGAACCGCCGCAGGCGGCGCGCACCCGCAGCGCCGTAGCGTCCAGCGCCTCGCGCACTGAAAGGTCTTGGGCGACGGTGAAACGATGGGTTTCCCCAGATAGCGTATGAATCAGCAGGACAGGCATGAGCCATTTTAGCCCGAAAATAACCCACACTCATCCTTCCCCGGCCTACAATCCATCCAGTCAGCATTCGCCCGGTTCATGCTAGGCGCGCTTTGCCAGAGGAGGTTTTCGCCCATGCGGCATTTCATCCGTCACCCCGCCGACATTCCAATCGAATGCCAGATTACTCACCATCAGCCCCGCTGCCGGCGCGTCAAGGACATCAGCCTTGGCGGACTCAGTTTTCAAACCCCGGATGCGCTGGAGCATGGCTGCGTGATCCGCATCAGAATTCCGGTGCGCGAACCGCCGTTTGAGGTGACGGGAACCGTGGTGTGGCGTCGCCGAACCAACAGCCATTATCAGGTTGGCGTGCAGTTTGCCGACGCCGAGACTGAATTTTCGGTGCGCATGATCGAGCAAATTTGCCAGATTTGCTGTTACCAGCAGCAAGCCCTGGAAACAGAGGGTCGCGTCCTGTCGATGGCGCAAGCCGCTGAGGAATGGATCGCCAAATACGCCAGCGACTTTCCACGGTGATCGACTCCCTTCAGCGCGGCGGATTGAGCGGGGCCTGCTGGAGCTGCGTCTCGGCGAACAGCGCCGCGCCGACAATCCCGGCCTGATTGAGAAACCGGGCGGCGACTACCGGCGTCTGCGTGGTGATCCGCGCTGCGAATTTCTCCAGCTTTTTGCTGGCCCCGCCGCCGAGTACGATCAAATCAGGCCAAAACAGGTTTTCCAGAGTGATCAGGTAGTGATTGAGCCGGTCGCCCCAATCTTTCCACTTCAATTGCTTGGCGTCGCGCACCGCTTCCGAAGCGTAGCGCTCCGCCTCCTGACCATTGTCGAGCAGCAAATGACCGAGTTCGGTATTGGGCAACAGATGACCGTCACTGAACAAAGCAGTGCCCAGACCGGTGCCAATCGTGACGATCAGCACCACGCCGGCGATTCCCTTTCCAGCGCCAAAGCGCATTTCCGCCAATCCGGCCACATCGGCGTCATTGGCGACATAGATCGGAGCGTCGGTTTGCTTGGAAAAATAATCCGCTACCGGCAAACCGATAAAGGCGGGGTCAATATTCGCCGCGGTGCGGGCGATGCCGTGCTGAATGGCTGCGGGAAAGCCGACGCCGACCGCGCCCGACCAGTGATATTGTTCGATCAGGGTGCGCAGGGTCATGCCTACCGCCTCCGGCGTGGCCGGGCGCGGCGTTTCCAGGCGCAGCCGTTCGTTGAGCAGCTCGCCGGTTGTCGTTTCGACCAACGCGCCTTTGATGCCGGAGCCGCCGACATCAATTCCCAGAATATGCATGGCGGGATTCCTTGCGCAGAGCGGTTTCAGGGCGTCGGCTTACGCAGCTTGATCAGCGGTTTCTGCGTATTGATGCTCGGCAGTGCTGGAGTTGGAGCCGGAGTTGGAGTTGGAACTGGAGTTGAAGTTGGAGTCGGCGCACTGGCTTCAGCAGACGCCGCTTTGGCTTTCTTCTCAAAAATTTGCACTGCCGGGTTCTCCAGCCGGAAGCCGCCTTCGATCTCCGCGCCGATTTTGCCGGTGATCGACGCTACCCATTGCGGATAACCGTCAGCGGTGTTTTTCAAATTATTCCAGGCCTTGTTTTTCAGCTCCACCAGCACAGTGCGCTGATCCGCCCGGACAGCGAACGCCACCGTTTGCGCCGACGTCGGTTTCACGGTCGGCAGCTCATTGATCTTGAGGGTCACATCCAGCTTGCCGGGAATGGCCATGGTTACAATCTCCAACAGAAGGTCAGCACTCAGTTCGGTCGCAGTCGGGGCTTTCTGGGCTTTCTGGGCTTTTGCAGCTTTCGCAGAAGGTCGGCGGGCCGGACTGGCGTTACGTTCACGATAGGCGTCGATTTTTTGTTGGGCGAACGCCCGATGATCTTCAGACACCGGCTCGACCGGGACGCCTTCCAGGGTGTGACGCATCGAATTGGGCGCGGCCAGGGCTTTTTGATAAGCGGCGCGCTGGGTCAGCACCCCGACCGCTTTCACGATCAAATGTTTGGCGACTTGGAATTCACTAGCGATCTCCGCCAAACGCTGTTTGGTATCCAGCGCCAGCGGCAGGTTTTGCTGGAGCGCCGGAAAGCGCTGTTGCAGCGGTTCGAGCAATTCCTGCACCTTTTGGCGCTGAGTTTCAGTAAACGGCATTCAGGGTCTCCAATCGGCGGTTTGCCCCGCTGACGGGATTCCGCCAGCAGTTCCCAGCTTTGGGGTCTGTTCAGAAACACGCATTATACCATTGCCTTGCATCGCCATTCGTATTCAGAATTCCTCAATTCGCGGCGTGTGGGCGTTTTTTCTGCGGGCGGCGGGGAAAAACTTCCGCACGCCGGGCCTTACCACTGTGAGGATAAAACAGATGACGGCTGATCTTCCCGGCGCATCCCGCCTTGCCGAGCGAATCGGTCTGCTCTGCGCGGTGCTGGCGGCGGTCGGTTTTTCGGGCAAG
>JBDHRB010000338.1:0-3487 GCA_039807355.1 Candidatus Competibacteraceae bacterium | reverse complement strand
TTTTTGCAAACAACGTCAGCCGCTTTGTTTGTTGGCGTAAGCACCAAAAATTTTGCGTTCGGGTTTTCCTTTAAAACTTTATTGATGTTGTTGCAAAGTGTTGTTGTTTTTCCTGTTCCCGGTGGACCATAAATGTAATTTAAAGAAGGCATCACTTCTTCAATATTTTCCCACTCGTCAACATAGCTTTCGTTTGTGAATGCCTTGTATAATCTGTCAAGCAAATCAATAACAGGCGTAAAGTTGATTTCAACATTATAGATATTTGAAAGACGAGAAATGGTATTGTTCGGCAAACTTTCACGGCAGAAAATCAATAAATCTTGTCCTTTTTTTGAAACTCCTTCAACGTTTATATTTTCTCTGTTTCCGTTTCCAAAGACAAGAGAAATTTTAAAATCGTCAGCATCTTCAATGTCAGGTGAGATGTAATTACTTGCACCGCAAAGCAAAACGTGTTTGTTGTCTGCTGTAACAGGTTTTATTTCTTGAAATGAAATTGATTTTTGTTTTTGAATGTCTTGTTTCTCTCCATAAGTATTGAGCAACTGTAAATATGCCTTGAACCAATCGTAAGAATATTTTTTACTTTCATTTAATGATTTTGCCAAATCTTGACGTTCTTTTTTTAATTCAATTTTTTGTTTTGCAATGCCTATTGCTTCTGCAAGTCCTTCATCTTCATTAAACTCGGGTAAAGTATTTGTTTTGTCTTTTTCAGTTTTCGGTTTTGTTACAGATTCTGAAAGATTTTCTAAACTTTCAATCGCATTTTCCAAATCTTCTGTTTCAACTTCTGTATTTGTTTCTGATGTTTTTCGTTCTGCCTTCCGTTTTAACTTTTCTCTTTTTTCTTCTAATGCTTTTTTTGCTTCTTCTGCCTCTTCTTCATTCTCAAATTTTTGGGCAATTCGCTGTGCTTCTGATAAAACAACAGTCGGTTTAAAGTTGAGTAAGCGTTCAAGCTCTTCATTTCTTTCGTAATCACTTGCTAATTCCTGTATAGTAATTTCATTTGGTGAAACAACTTCGTTAGTGTTTGTTAATAGCCATTTTTTTCTTTTTAAAAGAGTTAATGTAGTAGATTCAAAAGATTGGTATTGCTGAGAGTAATAGAAATATCTATGGTCGCCCCTTGTGAAATCTGAATTTTGTAGCCTCCTTAAATAACGCCATAATATCAAAGATTTCTCATTGTTTATGCTTTCAATAATCTCTTTGCAGCCGTCTATAATTTTATCGGTAGTAGTATTCCTATCGCTATAACCATAGGTTGATGGTTTAAGATTTAGGTTTTGTTTTTCAGATGAATTTGTTATTTCTCTTTCAAATATTTTCGGCAATACACTCACGCCCAATTTCAACAAAAAATCTTTCAACGCCTGGTGGTCTTTTTCGTCTGTGATAAAGTTGTAATAGTCTTCTAAATCTACAAACCTTGTATCTTTTTTTGTTTCAAAATACTTTTCTAAATCTGCTGTCGGATAATAGATTTCACTTGCTCTACCACGATAGGTTGTTTCATCTGCTTTCGTTCTATAGGAAATGAACTCTTTATCTTTTATCAATGCAATAAAACCTTCTGGTCGTTCTGCTTGTTTCCAATGAGTAAAAAACTTTTTGAAATGTGGCTCTGTGTCAATTTCTCCGTCTTTTTCATACAAAGGCAAGATGTTGTTATAGATTTCATCTTTTAAACTTGGTTTCTTAATACCGAAGTTTTCAACAAATTCTTTTGTCTTTTTGTTTTTTAGTAAATCGTTGTCAATGGTTTTGTATGTTGTATTCTCATCGTCTAATGGTAAAAACAAAACTCCGTGCAAACCTTGTCCGTTTTGCTCAAATGCGGGAACTGCATTTCCTTGTGTATCTTTGAAAATGGGTTTTGTTTTGAATTTATCTTGATATGATTTTCTTTCAAACAAATATTCGTAAAACTTATGAAGCCATTCATTTGATTGGCTTTTTATAAAATTGCTTGTAATTAAGTCAGCAATTTTATTTTCAAAATCCATATTTGATTTTATCAAATTGGGTTCTTTTTTAACCCAAGCCCTTTCATCACCACCGTCAATATAATCGGTGATTTCCTTGTCTTTAGTTCTACCGATTGATGAGAAAACCCACTTTGCATTTTTGTTTTTTACTAAGTCCGCAAGTTGTTCGTTAGAAAACAAGTTTGCCAAGTCAGGCGAATCAGCCCAATAAGCATTTTGCTTGTTGGCAAAAGTTTCTCCCTTTGCTGGTAATATTTCTTTGGTTTGTAATTTCTCTTTTATTTTAGAATGGAAGCCATTAAAAAATCCTGCGTTTCCATAAGCAATATTTTTGTATGGAATTATTTCTACAATATCATCGTTAATTAGTTTCAATTCTTTTAGAATTAGCAAACTGTCGGCAGAAAGTTGAACAAGCAACTTTACCATTTCGGTATTGTGCTCTTTAGAACGATGTATTCCCTCTCGGCTATCAGTTAATAGGAACGGGGCGTGAAGAATAAAATTCAGATTTGTTGTTTCCTTTGTTGGGAAAAAACAAAACGCAGAAAATTGTTTTGGTATTAACTTGCCTTTTTCATCAAGAAAGTAACCAACTGAATAGTTAAGATTATGGTCTTCTGTTAATCGTGAGAATAAGTATAACTTTTCATTTGTTTGGTCTAATCCAACTTGTTGATTGAGTTCAATTCTTTCGTAAATAATGCTATCTGTTCTTTCTTCTTTGATACTTTTCTTAGTGTATTCGCCAACTTCGTCATTTTCTGCTTGCCATTTCACTTCTTGTAGGTCAGATAGAAATAATGTCGGATAAACCAATTTTTTTAATTTTTTCAAAATATCTGAATACGCCTGTTCCTTTGACATTTTTAAATTGCCGTTTTCGTCAGTTTCTTGTTTGTCAAATGGAAAGAAAAAAACGATTTCGTTTTTTTGTCGGTCTGTCAAATCTTTGTCCAATTTAATAGGGACAAAGTATTTGCTAATATTAAATTGAAAATTTGGGTCGTAAATGTGTGGTGTTTCGGTGTATTGGAAAACTGCCTTAAAACCAACTCCAAATTTACCGATAGTAGATTGGTCTTTTTTATTGGACTGAGCAACGGCTGTAATAGCGTTGATGTCGCCAAGTTTATTGCTTTGTTGGTCTTGTTTTTCGTTGTCGGGATTTGAAACCCAAAAGTTTTTTGTGCCGTTGTGCTTAAAATAAAGTCCGTCAGTAGTTAATTGAAAGAATGATTTTGTCGCTTTTGCGTCATTGGCATTTTGCAAAAGTTCGTAAATAAAATGTGCTTGGTCGCTATATTTTTCAATAACACTGTTCCACATATTGCTAATGGCAAAATCGTCCATTAGTGTTGTCGCTGTGGTGTTTCTTTTTTTGTATAGCTTGTCAAACCATTGTTTTTGTTCGTCTGTCATTCTTGTTCTCTGTTACTTTATGGTGTCGTTGTCTGTGGTGGTGGGTTGTTCTAAACTGACCGCTCACG
>JBDHRB010000337.1:0-3491 GCA_039807355.1 Candidatus Competibacteraceae bacterium | reverse complement strand
CGAACAGCGATACCCGGTTCAGGGTAAAGCCCCAGGCCCAGGAAGCGAACAAGGTCATCGCCAGGGTCAAAATCACCGCCGCGCCGACGATGAACGCCTCGCGCCAGCCCAGCGCCACCAGCACCAGAACAATCACCAAAGCGGTGGCGAACATCAATTTAGCGATCAGGGTCATCGCTTTATCGTTGGCGGTGACGCCGTAATTGCGGGTCACGGTCAGGTTGACGCCTTCCGGGATGAAAGCGCCTTTGAGCTGTTCCACCCGCTGCAAGACCTGATCGGCAATTTGGACCGCGTTTTCGCCGGGCTTTTTCGCAATCGCCAGCGTGACCGCGGGAAATTCGCCCTTGACCGTAATGCCTTTCGTCGCCGCCGCCGGGCCAGCGCCCAGCCAGACATAGCGTTGCGGCGCGTCCGGCCCCAGTTGAATTTCAGCGACATCGGCCAAATAAACCGGCGTTCCCTGATGCAGCCCGACCACCAGTTGCCCGATCTCTTCGGCATTGACCAGGAAGCTGCCCGCCTGTACCGGAATTTCCCGGTTAGCGCCGACCAGCGCCCCGGCGTCGGCGGAGGCATTCGCCGCTTGCAGCGACTGGCGCAACTCGGCCAGCGACAGCCCGTAACCGGACAGTTTGGCCGGATCGAACAGCACGTTGACCACCCGATCTGGCGCACCGAGGGTGTAAAGATCGCGGGTGCCGGCGACCCGCTTCAATTCGCTTTCCAGGGTGTGCGCCACCCGCGCCAGATCATCGGCGCTGCGTTGCGGGTCTTCCGTCCACAGGGTCAGACTGAGAATCGGCACGTCGTCAATGCCCTTGGGTTTGACGATGGGTTGAGCGACGCCGAGATTCTGCGGCAGCCAGTCGGCGTTGGAATACAGCTTGTTGTACAGGCGGACGATGGCGTCGGTGCGCGGCTCGCCGACCAGGAATTGCACGGTCAACACCGCCAGACCGGGCCGGGAAACCGAGTAGACATGTTCCACCCCTTCGATTTCCGCCAGCACCTGTTCCGCCGGACTGCTGACCAGCTTTTCCACTTCCTGAGCAGTCGCGCCGGGAAAGGCGATGAAGACGTTGGCGAAGGTCACGTTGATCTGCGGTTCTTCCTCGCGGGGCGTCACCAGCACGGCGAACACGCCCATCAACAATCCCACCAGCGCCAATAACGGGGTGATTTCGTTGCGCAGGAATTTTTTGGCGATGGCCCCGGACAGACCGAGGCGCGGTTCAGCGTCAGCGTTCATGATTTGGCGCCTTGTTCTTTCAGATAAACGCCGGCGCGGATCGGGTCCAGCGCGACGGCTTCACCGGCGTCCAGCCCGGCCAATATTTCTACCAGAGCGCCTTCGCTGCGCCCGGGACGCACCTGGCGCAGACTGACTTGCCCGTCCTTGACCACATAAACCGCGCTGACTTCGCCGCGCTGCGCCAAAGCGGCGCGGGGGATGGTCAGGCGTTGCGTCTCGCCGACCCGAAACGCGGTCTTGACGAACATGCCCGGATACAGGCCCTCGGTCTTTTTCGGCAGGTAAACCCGCACTTTGAAGACGTTGCTTTGCGGATCGGCGTAGGGGAAGAAGATCAGCTTTGCGGCAGCGATGCCGGGGCCGCCATTCAACGGCAACACCCGCGCCTGCTGGTATTGACGCACCGGCCCGATCAGTCGCTGCGGTACGTTGACCACCACACGCAGCTCATCCAGAGAAAAGCCGGTCATCAACGGCTTGCCGGGCTGGACGCTTTCGCCCAGTTCGACATGGCGTTCCAGGACAATCCCGCTGTAAGGGGCGTTGATGGTGGTGTAGCCCAGCGATTCCTTGGCCTGGGCGACACTGGCCTGAGCCGCTTCCAGGCGGGCTTTGGCGGCGTTGAACGCGGCAGTGGCGGAATCCATCTGCGCCTTGGAAACCACTTGCCGCTCATAAACGCTGCGAATCCGTTGATATTCCGCCTCGGCTTCGATGAAGCGGGCTTGCGCCTCGCGCAGGGTAGCCTGGGCCTGCTCCAGACTGGCGCGTTGTTCGATGTTGCGGATGCGGACGATGGGCGCACCCTGGGCGACCACATCGTTGACATCGACCATGATTTCTTCAACCCGGCCAGCGGTCTGGGCGGAAACCGTGCTTTTGTTGACCGCTTCGATCACGCCATCGAGGATGCGCTCATCGGGCAGGGTTTGCCGCTCGACTGTAGTAACCGGAAAAGGCGGCTCGGCGGCGGCCAGCGGCAGCGCGGTCAGCAGGCCGCACAGGAGCGATAAAAATGAAGGAATACGAGTAGGCATGGTTTCTCCGCAAAACCGATCACGCTAAATTCAGTTATATTAGAAAATTCTAATGTTTTGCTGGGGAACGGGCAAGCGCCCAGCCGGGACTCCGGATTTATCCATTCACCAACAGCGCGGGAATCAGCAGCGCAATCGTTTCTGTCAACTCGCAAGCCGCGCCGAGTCCATCGCCGGTCACTCCGCCCAGCCGGCGCATCAGGCTCTGGCGCAGTCCGATTAAACCGATACTCAAAACCGCCAGCACGCTGCCGCCTAATGCGCCGAGCAACGCCACGGTCGCTGCGGCGATCACTACAACCGAGGCGCCGCAACTCCAGCGGGGCAAATGATGCGCGTAGGGCGAACCCAGCCCGGCGGGCCGCACATAGGGCGTGCTGATGAGTAGTGCAACAATGGCGGCGCGACCCAGCGCCGGGGTCAGCAGCAAGATCCAAACCGTGTCTCCGGCCAGTACCACCTGCAATGCCGCAAACTTGGTCAACAGCAGCAGCGCAACCGCCACAATCGCCATTGGCCCGCTGCGCGAATCCTTCATGATCGCCAGGGTGCGTTCCCGGTCGCCCTGAGCGCCAATCCAGGCGTCGGCCAGGTCCGCCAGACCATCCAGATGCAGGCCGCCAGTGAGCAGCACCCAGATAGTCAGGGTCAGCGCCGCCAGCACTCCGGGATCAATCCAGTCCAGAGCGGCATGCATTCCCGCCAGCAACGCTCCGATCAATCCGCCGACCACCGGAAAGAACAGCACGGAACATCCCAGCTCACCCGGTTGCGGCGGCGTGCTTAACGATGGAACCGGTAGCCGGGTCAGCAGGTGCAGGGCCAGAAGCAAAGGACGAATCACGCCAGGCGTCCGTTGTGAAAGACCAGATGCGGTTCGGCGTTCGGATCGCAATGGATGCGGATGCGAGTGAGCGAGGCAAACGGCGCTTCGATTCGCCAGATGCGTTGCAAGGGCATGTCCAGCAACTGGCGCAAAACCATGCGAATCACCCCGCCGTGGGTGACCAGCAGCACATGCTGGCCGCGATATTCTTCCAGCAGCGCCGCCCAGGCCTGGCGGATGCGCCGGTCAAAATCGACCACAGGTTCGCCGCCGGGGATCGGATGAGCCACTGGATCGCGCCAGAATCGACCCAGTGCCGCTGGCTCGCGCTCATGCACCTCGGCGACCGAGCAGCCTTCCCACACCCCGAAGC
>JBDHRB010000336.1:0-3492 GCA_039807355.1 Candidatus Competibacteraceae bacterium | reverse complement strand
AACTGATCCCCAGAACATCATCATCGGTAGCTTTACCCGCGTCGCCTGAACTCAGTTTCCCCAGGCGGACGGGCGTTGCGACCGATCCGCCGGCGCTGATATTCCGTCGCCTTTCTTAAAGCTCCTGAAAAGACTCAGGACATCCACTGCTGTATAAATCCAGCCATGTCGAACGCAAAAAGGTCTAATAGACGTGGCAAAAACCCAAAATCACCGTATTTTGCGACTCCCCGCCGTTGTCGCGCTGACCGGTCTGAGTCGGTCTGCGATCTACAAAAAAATCCAGGCTAAAAGCTTTCCGCCTCCGGTCCGAATGGGTGCCCGCGCTGTCGGCTGGATTGAAGAAGAAATATCCGAATGGATCACCAGCCTGGTAAACGCCCGGCGCGGCGCTCCGGCTTCTCTTCATCAGGAGGCGAGGCCATGAATATCCCCTCTGCTAAAAATATCCCATCCAGGTTGGATCTATTGCACGAAGACTTAATGGAAATCGCGGATGCATTGGATCGTCTTCACCCTGTTCACCCTGTCGCTATTTCCGCCCTGGTCAAAGCCCATCGCCATTTGGTCAACGCCATGATGGACTTGCACCGCGCCCAAATCGCCGAATCGCTTTCCAATGACCGCGCCGCGCCCACAGCTTGACGCGATTGCCGCTGACCTTCTGGCAGGCCGCCCTGTGAACTCCGTTGCTGTTGCCGAGCGACATTCCATCTGGCGACTGAGCAGCCTGATTTACCGGTTGCGCCGCCGGGGCTGGCCGATTATCGCAACGCAAGACCACGGCTCCGGATTGGCCCACTACGTATTACCCAAAGGATGGAGGCCCGCTGAATGAATCCCTTGGAAATCTTCGCCGCCGGTACGCATATCGCCCTGTCTGGACAGAAATTTACCTTTAGCGCCGCCGACTTGGCCGCGACCGCCGCCGCCTATGACCCCGCCCGCCATGAAGCGCCTCTGGTGATCGGTCATCCCGAACTCAACGAGCCGGCTTATGGCTGGGTCAAGGTCCTGACCGTCGCCGGCAATGCCTTGCTGGCTGAACCCGATCAGGTAAACCCCGAATTCGCCGAACTGGTCAACGCTGGGCGCTACAAGAAAATCAGCGCCGCCTTCTTCGCTCCAACCGCGCCCAACAATCCGAGGCCAGGCGTGTATTACCTGCGTCATGTTGGATTTCTGGGCGCTGCCGCCCCGGCAGTAAAAGGGTTGCGCAAGCCGGTTTTCTCTGACGGAGGCCCTAATATCGTCACCTTCTCCGCGCCTGAATTTGATTCTGAATTACACCGCGCCGCACAAAAAACCTTCAACACCGTTGCAAGTGTCCGGCGTTCCTTTTCAACCCTCCATGCGTTCTATCGCCACTTGCAAATGCAGAGGATGAAATGATTATTTCAGGCATCATTGACAAATCTATTTCCGCGATAGCCGATACCTTAAAATCGGTTCGTTCTGTCTATTCTGAGAAACGGGCAGAAGTTGACAAACTCAATCGGGAAATCACCGAAATTAATCAAGCGCCGCGCACCAGGGCAGAACTGGAGCGGGCACTATGTACAGCGGTGAATCGCTACGTGGATCAACGCGGAAAACCGCTCGTTGATTGGTGTCAGCGATTCCGGCAGGTCAACCCGACTAATGAGGAGGATGCTAACTACGTCGTCAGCTCGCTATCTGATGCATTCCTTGGCCGAAACGGTTTTGATGCAAGCAAATCTGGGATAGAGGAATTGTTGAGAACCGCGTTACTGGACGGCGCAAAACGATTGGCGGCGACCGTGGATTGGCCTGATGGTGCGCTGGACCCGGCGACGCGGGCGCAACGGCTGGCGGAAATCGAACCCCGGCGCGATCAGCTGGCGGATGAATTGACGGAAATCCACGATCGCGCCCAGCGCACCGGCATCAGGATATAGCCGTGCAACTCCCAGACGATTACCCGCCGCTTTTGGGTGAATTCGCCTGTGTGCTTCACGCCCGTTTGAGCCAATGCCTGCCCGCTGATGTTGCCCAGCGTGTCGCCCTGGCCCAGGCGGATGATCTGGGCCAAACCTACGAAGGCTGTCAGATTTACATCCCCAAGCGCGACGGACTGGCCCGCGCCCGCCGGGATGAGGCCATCGCCCGCGCTTTCAATGGCCGCAACGTCGCCGAACTGGCCCGCCGCTTTGGCCTCAGCACCACGCAGATTTACGACATCCTCAGCCGCCAGCGCTGCCCGAAAAAAAATCTTCTGGAGTGAGAATCGGACGCTGAAATCGGTAAATGCCATTTTTATGGCTATTGAAGGGCGTTTATAGATTTGGACACATAGTTTGATCGTGCAAACCATGTGTCCATAAAAGCTTGGATAAAGCGCAAGTTGCATCACGCAACCCAGCGGCGTTAATGTCACACCGGACGCCCGATGAAATCGCCGTCATCGGCGCAAAACCGCTCAACAATTCACCCTGCGAGGCTTATACTGATTCCGCTGCTGCAATCAGCAGTCCGGTGTGGCAACCGGAAGAGTCCTGGCGCACAGCGCCCCTTTGCGACATTGGCGCATTTTTTGCGCCCGCGTCTCTCATGGCGGGTTGTGCAAGGCAGCCGAAAGGCTGGCCGGCCCCAGGACCGGTATTGCCACCCTTGCACAATCCGCCGCCATCACTCTGTGGCAGGAGTGGCGACGGCTCCAATCAAATCCTGGAGTGCGTCTCATGAAGTCTGAAACCATCACCCCATCCCCCGCTTGCGCTTGCGCCAGCAACCCGATAGCCCGCGCCCTGGCCGAAGCTGCCTTGGCAACCTCATCCGGCAGCAACACCTTTCAAGATGAACTGAACTGGCGCATTGGCTGGGCCAAGCAGACCGCCGCCCACCTCGCCTTCGTTTTCGATCAGGCCGATTTTCACCAGATTGATCTGGGTTTCGACCAGCTTCACGGCGTGGCGTCCTTGCTCGCGGCAGAGTTGCAGACCATCGAATGCCTACACGAGGCGCTGCACAACTGCCTGAACGAAGAACTGAAGGGGAAGGGGAAGGAGGCGCGGTCATGAACGACGCTCTACAGCAAATTTTGGACGCTCTGTCCGCTCGCGGCTGCAAACCCACTCCCTCCGGCGACGGATACCGCGCCTGTTGCCCGGTGCATGAAGCGGATGGAGGCGCTCACACGCCCAGCTTGAGCATCGGCCAGGGGTCCCGGCGGGACGTGGTGTTGAAGTGCCACGCGGGCTGTGATTACAGCGACATCGTGGCGGCGTTAGGGCTGGAAAAGGAGACGGCGCCGGCCAGCGGCAAACGCCGGATCGTGGCGACGTATTCCTACTGCGATTTGCAGGGCAACGAAGTCCGGCAAAAGGTGCGCTACGCACCCAAAGACTTTCGGATTCGCCACCGAAGCGCCGCCGGCGGCTGGGTCTACAAGGCTGGCGACGGCCCCACCGTTCTCTACCGACTCCCTGAACTCAATCGCTTTGGCGACGTGTACGTTTGCGAGGGCGAAAA
>JBDHRB010000335.1:0-3494 GCA_039807355.1 Candidatus Competibacteraceae bacterium | reverse complement strand
TCCGCCGCCATTTGCGCGTCCATCGAATCGTAGGCAGCGCCGGACTCGCCCGTGATGACGAGCAGGGGCGAGCGCCGACGCTTGGCGTGATAGAGGCTGCCAATGGCGTTGCCGAGGCCGACGCTGCAATGCAGTTGCACCACCGCCGGTTTTTGCGTCGCCTGGGCGTAGCCATCGGCGATGCAAACGACAGCCGCTTCCTGCAACCCCAAAATGTAGCCGATGGCCGGGAAGCGCGAGATTTCATCGAGTAATCCTTCCTCGCTGCTGCCCGGATTGCCGAACATATAACGAATGCCATCGGCCTCGAGCTGCTCCAGGAGTTTGCGATGCCCTGTTTTCCCAGACATAACGTCACCTCTTTGCCGTCAGGGGACGGTTACCCAGTCGCAACTGCTCCATCCAACCCTGCGGTCACCAGCCATAGCGCCGCAGTCCCCGCTCCAGAACCTCCACCATGATCCGGCCGCATTCCACCGAGGATTCCGTGGACCGGCTGCTGACGAAGGGCCAATCAAACAAAACCTTGCGACTCATGAGTTCAGACCTCCGCGTTCAACGCCAAAATCTGTCGAGCAATCGCCTGGATGAACGGCTGGACCACGTGCCAGTCGTGCCCGGTCACCAGATCGCCATCCACCACCACCCCGCCGTTTTGCGCGTCCCGCGGCACGTAGATCGCGCCACAGTTCAGCACGTCCGCCAGCACCACCTCGTGGCAGATCACCTTGCGCCCATCGAGCAGCTCCGGGTACGGCGTCAGGATCCACAGGCCATGGCACAGCGGCCCCTTGACGATGCGCGGGTTCTGCATGGCGCGGGCGAAGAACTGCACCGCCGGCGCGGAGCGCGCCAGGTCCGCGGAAACCGGCTGACCCGGCGGCGGCTCGAAATAACGCAACCGCACGCTGGTATAGTTGGCCGCCATGATCACCGCCGCGTAGTCCTCCAGCGCGACGTTCTGAAAATCGATGCCGACCTCCAGGGTCTGCGGCGTTTGGCCGGCCTGTTCCACCTCGCTGACGAAGGTGAGGCTGTTGTTTCCCCACAGGCGGGACATGAAGTGCACTTCCGCCCCCAGCGCTCCGAAGCCGTAGCGGTAGGCTTCGATTTCGCCGGGGATATACTGGCTCTCCACCAGCACCGCGATCCTCTTTCCTGCCAGCGGTCGGATATTCATGGCGTCGGACTCTTCGGAACCCGTGGCCGAAATTCCACGACGACCGGCGAGCCGAGTTCGTTCTCGTCGAGTTCGATCTGAAAGTTATCCCGCGAGAAGCTGGCCCGGGGCACGCCGTTCACCGTGATGCCAGCGATTTCGATAGTGTCGGGCGCGTAGAAGTCGGGCAGGACATTGAGCGTGGTGCGCCCGGTCTTGGTGTCCGGGCAGAAAAACAGGCAGAAGTTGGCGTCGTCGCCGCCCTTGCTCATCGCCGAACGCACGAACGAACGGGTGTAAATGTGCGCCAGATAATTCAGCTCGAAGACGTGATAGCCTGAAACGGAGTGGCCGCCTTTTTGTCCGTAGGACCCCTCGATAACCGGGCTGCCGTTGTCGCTCACCCGGAAGAAAATGCCCCGGTTGTCGTGGTCCAGGAAGAACGCATTCCAGAACGCCGCCATTTCGCGAGCCAGCGTCAGATAACGGAATTCCTGGGTGGCGCCGTACAGAATCAGATAGGCGAGAATGCCCTGCTCCTGTTGCCAGAAATCCTTGGTGTTGCCCCAGGTGAACTCGGTGGGTATGCCGGCTTGCGGCTGGCGCTCGACCGCGTCGAAGCAACCGCCCCGCAGTTGGTCGAGGCCGTAAATCGCCATGCTGTCGCCCAGCTTTTTGGCGAGATTCAGAAAATCGGTCGCCAGCAGTTCGTGTTGCTCGGCGTTGGTGGTTTTGTTCTGGTAGCGCTCTTCTTCGGCAAGCGTGCGGTAGTAATTGGCTACCCGGGTGAGATTCCAGGCGATTTTCAGATCGTGCCCGATGATGGCGCGGTTTTGCTGCCAGCGCCATTGCTGATCGGGTGTCCAATTGGCATGGAAGCGCTCGTTGACATAAGGCACTTCCGGATTCGGATCCGGGAATTTCTGCAGGATCAACCGCGCGGTGGTATCCAGAATGGTGCGGCAGGTGTCTAAAAACTCGTCGATCTCGTCCCGGCCGTACCCGCCGCGCGGCGGTGGATCCAGGGCCAGAATCACATTGACCAGATAAGCGGGAATATGATCGCCGACGGAATTCCAGTTCTTGCGCAACCGATTATCGCCCAGCGCCTCGGTATCGGGCTTCAAGGTGGCGTAATCGATATGCGAGAAATAGCCGCCCAAGCCGCCAAAACAGTTCTCGGGCGAATCCAGATAAAACTGCTGGAATGCACGCACGGTGCGCTGGATATCCTCCAACACTTCCCAATCCTGGGTAATGCGATAGTACTGGGCCAATCCGGCCAGGGCGTAAATCTGCTCGTACAGCGGGATCGTGTCGCGGTCGTCGGAGTTTTCCGAGGCCACGACGATCTTGGTGCCCCGGTCGTGGATTTTGCGCTTGCCGAAATTCCAGAAGCAGATTCTGCCATCGTGGCTCAGGCTGCGGAACGTGTAGCGCTGGTATTTGACCCCCGCCTTGGCGGCCAGGAGATAGCGCTCGTTGCCGGTCAGCAGATAGGCGGAGGACAGTCCATAGATCAGGCGGGATAAAGTGGCGCACTCTTGCACCTGATTATCCAGCATCGGCAGGCCGAAGATATTCAGATTGGTCTGGTAAAGCTCGGCGAAATCGTCCATCCGATAGGTGCGCCGGTCGCCGAACAGATCATCCAGCCACTCGTCGGCCAAACGGGAAATCTGGGCGAGCCACCAGTGGGCTTCCTCAAAGATGTACCGCCCATTCTCGTAATGCATCAACGTAATCGAGCGGGCATGAAATAGTTTTTTCTCGTCGTGGATCAGATTGATTCCCTGTACGATGACGAGCATATCCGTTTGAATATATTTGCGAATGGTCTCGGCCATGCCACCGTTTGGATTGAAATTCGGTGGCGTCGGCACCCGGTCGCGGTTCAAGCCATCCAGGTTGCGCAGCACGCCGAATGCCGTTTGCGAGCTGGCCTGGACCAGGAAGCTGTCTCCGCTCCGACAGCGCAGAGTAAAGGACGCACTCGTGGGATCGACATTCGTCACCGTCCCCATCAAGGTCATGCTTTGCGAAAAGTATTTCATAAAGGCTCCTGGATTGCTTGCTCACCACTAGCTGCTCGAGTCATCGCTAAAACCACTTTAAGCTGAAAAACCCGTGCTTAAAATAGGCCAAAAGTCATAGAACAATGGAAATATCGCAGAATGTTCAATGTAATCCACCAATAAAAAATGATGTGCAATCATTACGCAAGCACCGTGCCAGCAAGCGATGAAATTTATTCTCGAAAACGCGGTTTTTCTTATTTATATACCTGATAATATTAACTATTTTAATAGCATGGGTTCCTAACCGGGCGCTCTGG
>JBDHRB010000334.1:0-3500 GCA_039807355.1 Candidatus Competibacteraceae bacterium | reverse complement strand
GAATTTGATTATCTGGTGATCAATGACGACTTTGCCGGTGCGCTGAACGCCCTGCGCGCCATCCTGATCGCCCGCCGCCTGCGCCGGGATGTACAAGTCGAGCGGCAGCAGGAACTTTTACAGCAGCTCTTGTCTTAACTGATTGTTTTTCTATAGACTATCCGCCCCCCGAAATTTCCTCTGACACACCCGCCGGGTTTGGAGAATCGCCTGAATGGCTCGCATTACTGTTGAAGACTGCCTGAACCGCGTGGACAACCGCTTTGAATTGGTGCTGGTTGCGGCGCGCCGCGCCCGCGACCTGGCGTTAGGCCGGGAAGCCCTGGTTCCCTGGGAAAATGACAAGCCGACAGTGGTCGCGCTGCGCGAACTGGCCGAGGGCAAGCTTGAACATCTGCTCAAGGAGCGCCCCAACCGCTTGGCGTCGTCCGCGAAAGCCCCGCCAGCGCCGCCCTCCGCAACGGAAGACTGAGGCGGCGGGAGATGCGGGTGATGACTGCGCCAGTGCCGGCTTCGTCCCATGCGCTCCAGGCGAGCGCTCCGTTAGCAGTCGATGAAACGTGGCGGGATGATCTGCACTTGCGCATCGACGATCTGTGCGCCATCACCAGCGAATACCTTGAGCCGGCCCAGGTTGCGCAACTGCGCGAAGCCTGTCATTTCGCCGCCGAAGCGCACGCCGGCATCTATCGCAAGAGCGGCGAACCCTACATTTTTCATCCCCTGGCGGTGGCGCGGATTCTGGCCAATGTCCGCTTCGATCATGAAACGCTCCAGGCGGCTTTGCTGCATGACGTGATCGAGGACACCCACTACAACAAGGAGCATATCAGCAGCCGGTTTGGGCCAGAGGTTGCTGATCTGGTGGATGGCGTCAGCAAGCTGACCCAGATTCAATTCAATTCCAAGCTTGAAGCCCAGGCGGAAAACTTCCGCAAAATGTTTTTGGCCATGGCCAATGACCTGCGGGTGATCATGATCAAGCTGGCGGATCGGCTGCACAACATGCGCACCCTCGGCGCGATGCGTGCGGAATCGCGGCGGCGCATCGCCCGCGAGACCCTGGAAATTTACGCGCCGATAGCCGGGCGGCTGGGCATGAACCACCTGCGCCAGGAGCTGGAAGACCTCGGCTTCAGCCACCTCCACCCGTTGCGCTACCGGGTTTTGCAGGAAGCGGTGCGCAAGTTAAGCGGCAACCGCCGCGAGATTATCAGCCAGTTGGAAACCCGCATCGACGCCCGGCTGCGCGACGAAAACCTCTCGGCCCGGGTCATGGGGCGCGGCAAGCATCTGTGGGGCATCTACCAAAAGATGCGCGACAAGCGCTTGCCGTTCCGCGAAGTCCACGATGTCTATGCGGTGCGGGTGATCGTCGATAGCGCCGATACCTGCTATCGGGCGCTGGGGGTGATGCACAGCCTGTACAAGCCGATCATGGGCCGGTTCAAGGACTACATCGCCATTCCCAAAGCCAACGGCTATCAGTCGCTGCACACCGTGCTGTTCGGCCCGAACGGCGTGCCGATTGAGGTGCAGATTCGCACCGAAGACATGCACATCATGGCCGAGGTCGGGGTGGCTGCGCACTGGCGCTACAAATCCGGCGGCGAGGGCCAGGGCAGCTATGCGCAACAACGCGCCCGCGAGTGGCTGCGCAAGCTGCTGGACATGCAGCGCCGCGCTGGCAACCCGGTCGAGTTCCTGGAAAGCGTGAAGATTGACCTGTTCCCCGATGAAATCTATGTCTTCACCCCACGGGGCGAGATCATCGAATTGCCGCGTGGCGCGACCGTAGTCGATTTCGCCTACGCCATTCATTCCGATGTCGGCAACACTTGCGTCGGGGCCAAGATTGACCGGCGGCTGGCCCCGCTGCGCACCGCATTGACCACCGGCCAGACCGTCGAAGTCATCATCACCCCGACCGCCCGGCCCAATCCGGCTTGGCTGAACTTTGTAGTCACCGCCAAGGCCCGCGCCAGCATTCGCCATTACCTCAAGCATCTGCAACGCGAAGAGGCGATCCTGCTCGGCAAGCGGCTGCTGGAAAAAGCCCTGGCCGGCTACGTCAACAGTCTGAGCGAACTGCCAGCGCAGCGCGTCGAGCGCCTGGTGCAAGAGGTCAGCTTGAACAGTTTCGACGACCTGCTGGCCGAGATTGGCTTGGGCAATCGGGTAGCGGCGTTGTTCGTCAAGCGCTTGTTGCCGGAAGGCGAGGAAATGGCCGCGCCTGAGACTAGCACCCAGCCGTTGCTGATCAAGGGCGCCGAGGGCACGGTGGTCAGCTTTGGCAAATGCTGCCGACCCTTGCCGGGCGACGTGATCATCGGCTATCTCAACGCCGGGCGCGGTATCGTCATTCACCGCGACAGTTGCAAGAACGTAATCAGTTATAAGAAAAACCCCGACAAGTGGATCGAGGTGGAATGGGAGCAGTCGATCAGCGCCGATTTTGCAGCAGAGTTGCGCCTCGAAGTGGCGAACAAGCGCGGGGTGCTGGCCACGCTGGCCGCGTCGATTTCCACCACCGGCACCAATATTGAAACCATCAACACCTCGGAACGGGACGGCAACACCACGACGGTTCATCTGCTGCTGGCGGTGCGCGACCGCGCTCATCTGGCGCGGGTCATTCGCCAGTTGCGCACTTTGCCGGAAGTCCTCAAGTTAGCCCGGCGCGGCTAACCGCCCCTTCAGCCCATCCTCGACCACGGGGAGGGCGCTTTCTCAGGAGTGCTGCAATGGTTCGAGAAATCATCAACACCGATCAAGCCCCGGCGGCGATTGGCGCTTATTCCCAGGCGGTCAAGGTCGGCGACACGGTTTATCTGTCCGGGCAGATTGCGCTCGATCCCGGAACCATGCAGTTGGTCGAGGGCGAGATGGCGGCGCAGATACGCCGGGTGTTCGACAATCTGGCTGCGGTAGCCCGCGCCAGCGGCGGCAGTCTGGCCGATGTGGTCAAGCTCAACGTCTTTTTGACCGACCTCGGCCATTTTGCCCTGGTCAATCAGGTCATGGCCGAGTATTTCCAGGAGCCTTATCCGGCCCGGGCGGCGCTGGGCGTCGCCGCTCTGCCACGCGGCGCGGCGGTGGAAATCGACGCGGTGCTGGCGCTGGACCATTAACGCCGATTACCCCTGCGTCGGCGCGGAATCCGCCAGCACTCAATACCTGAGCGGTCTCGACCCCCTTGCAGGCTGAGCGCATTCCCGTCCAGCGACGCGGGCTGTCCGCACTGCCGTGGCTGATCCTGGCGCTGGGTCTGAGCATCACCGCGGTGGTCTGGCAAAACGCCCGCCGGGATGCCGCGCAAGCGTTGAATGCGGAATTTGCGTTCTGGGTGGATAAAGTCGCCGACGCTATCGACTACCGCCTGAGCGAAAATGTCCAGGTGCTGCGGGGCGTGGTCGGTTTGTTTTTGGAGTTGCGCCATGACGGAATTTCACCGCGTTCCTGACGAGGTTCATTTGTCTGGCTCATTCGCGCTTCCTCGT
>JBDHRB010000333.1:0-3506 GCA_039807355.1 Candidatus Competibacteraceae bacterium | reverse complement strand
AAATGCGCGTCATGGCCCCACCACGGACGCACCTTGTTCAACCAGCGCCGGTCGCTTTCGCTATTGCAGAGCGCCTGCTTGATGATGGCGTTGACGAAAATCCGATCCACTTCCGGAGCCAGCGCCGCCTGTTTCAACGCCTCCCGATAACGCGGCGACCAGCGCGGATGCAGCGTCCCCTCGGTCATGCGCACCATCGACGGCATGTTGATCTGCTCGGTTTCGGCGCGGGACAGCACCCGGTCGCGGGGTTGCTGCAAGAACCAGACATCGACATCCAGGCCGCTTTGGTGGCTGCGATGCCCGGTCGGGGCCGGTCCGCCACGCGGCTGTCCCAGATCGCCAATCAACAGCCGGCTGCCTTGGTAGGCTGCCTGCTGGCCCATCCGCTCCACGAAACGGATGAGCTGGGGATGCCCGTAATAGCGGTTGCGGCTGGTGCGCATCACCTGATAACCCTCTCCGACCAGCGGCAACGCCACTGCCCCGGCGATACAGCCGGCGGCGTAGGAACCGATCACCTGCGGCGGACCGGCCAGCGGGTAACGGACGGCGCTCCAGGCGTTGCCGGCGTGGGCGGATGCGCCGCTCAGGAACAACAAACAGCCGATAACGATGCGTCGAATCATCATGCGAGGCGCTCTCTCTGCGGTGAAACCAGGCGGCCAGCTTAACGGAAAGTCATCAGGTCGTCCCCTCCTTTACAACCGGCGCGGGGGATTGCGCGTCGGGCGCGGCGCTGACTCTTTTAGGCAAGCCACCGATAAAACAATCCGGCTATGCTGCTCAATAACTTCGCTGAAACAAGCGTTTGTCTGCACCCCAGGAGGATGCCGCCATGCTGCCCGACTATTTTGAATTTTCCCTGCCGACCCGGGTGATCTATCGGGCTGGCCTGATCGACGACCTGAAAGACACGGTTGCGCATTATGGCCCCCGGCGGGCGCTGCTGGTCACTGACGCGGTGTTGACGCAAACCGGGCTGGCGGAACGGGTGAAAACCGGCTTCGCCCGCACCGCTATCGATATCGTTGCGGTGTATGACCAGGTGCCACCCAATTCGACTATCAAAACTGTCGAGGATTGCGCGGCGCTGGGCCGGGCGCACCAGTGCGATCTGATCATCGGCCTGGGCGGCGGCAGCGTGCTGGACACCGCCAAGGTCGCCAATATTCTCATGGTTCAGGGCGGTCAGGTCGCCGAACACATGGGCGCGTATCTGCTCGGTCAGACCCGACTACTGCCGCTGCTGCTGATTCCCACCACCGCCGGCACCGGCTCGGAAGTCACTAAAGTCGCGGTGATTGCTGATCCTGACCACGATGTGAAGCTGCCGTTCGCCGAGACGCAATTTCTCCCCGATCTGGCTCTGCTCGACCCGGAAGTGACCCGCAGTATGCCGGCGAAATTGACGGCGATGACCGGCATGGACGCGCTGACCCACGCCATTGAAGCCTATGTCGATAAAGAATGGTCGCCGGCCTCGGACGGGCTGGCCTTGCAGGCGATTCGGCTGATTCGGGATCATCTGCTGCGCGCCTGCGCCCAGCCCAACGATGTCCAGGCGCGTGGAGCGATGCTGGCGGCGAGCTGTCTGGCCGGGATCGCCTTCTCTCATTCCATGGTCGGCATGGTGCATGGCATTTCCCATGCGCTGGGCGGGGTCTATCACATCCCGCATGGACTGGCCAACGCGCTGATTCTGCCGGAAGTGATGGACTACAACCTGGAGGCGCGGCTGGATCGCTACGCCGACATCGCCGAGGCGTTAGGCGTGGTCTTTCCGCGTCCCGGCGCGGCGCTGGGCAATCTGTTGCGCTACAGTCCGCTGCAATTCGCCGCGCCGCTGGCCCGACCGCTGGCCGGTCTGGATCGCTGGTTTCGGCGCAAGGCGGCAAAAGCCGGCATCGCCTATGTGCGTCGCTTGAATCAGCAGTTGGCGCATTTGACCGGAATGCCGCTGAATCTGCGCGACGCCGGGATTTCCGATGGACTGGCCAAGCTCGATCAGGTGGTGGAAACCGCGATGGCCGATGGCGCGATGCTCTACAACCCGCGAGAACCGGAGCGCGAGGCGGTGCGGCGCATCGTGCAAACCGTGTATGAAACAACGGTGAAGCCGTTGCCGATCTCGGCGGCGGATTTACGACCCGCAGCAGCGACTGCGCAAACCCAGGAGTTACGCGACGTGTTCCCGGATGCTGAAACTTTTTATCGAGTGATGGGCGGCTTTTTCGAGCGCTTGAAAGTCGATCCGCAAATCGGCGGGCCGCTTAAGGAGTCGCAACTGTGCGTCCAGTTCCAGTACGCCCAGCCGACGGCGGTGCTGACCATCGACGCACGCGGCGAGGAAGTGCAGATTTACCGGGGCGATGCGTTCAGCGGCGATCCGGAAGTGACCATGCGCATGAGCGCCGATTTCGCCCACGCCTTTTGGCATGGCCGGATCAATCTGGTGTCGGCGCTGACCCGCCGGCAAGTGGTGGCCAAGGGCAACGTGCCGAAAACCCTGCGCCTGTTGCCGATTCTCAAACCGGCCTACGCGCTGTATCCGCAATACCTGGCCGAAGCCGGCATGGCGGACAAGATCATGCGCTAAGGCGACGGGGTTGCCGCCAGCAATTCAGCAACCGCCGCTGCCGCCTGCCGGCTGGCGTCCCGGCGCAATTCAACATGCAGCGCGGTGAACTCGGCCAGCAACGCCGTGCCCGCCGCCGGGTCATCCAGCCAGCGCAGCACGGCAGCGCCGAGATTCGTCGCGGTCGCCGCTTCCTGAAAAAATTCCGGAACCAGCTCCCGCCCGGCCAGCAGGTTGGGCAAGGCAAAATGGCGAATCGTCACCAAGCGCCGGGCGATCCAGGCGGTCATTGGCGCCACCCGATAGGCGACCGCCATCGGCCGCTTTAGCAACATCGCCTCCAGAGTCGCCGTTCCCGAAGCCAGCAACAGCGCATCGGCGGCGGCCATCACCTCGCGGGAACCGCCTTGGGTCAGCGTCAACGGCACATCCGCCGCTTGCTCCAGGCGTAATCGTTGCAAAACTGCATAAAGCTGAGGCGTCGCCGCCGGCAGCAGAAAATGCAGATTCGGGCGCTGGGCCAACAGCCAGCGGGCGGTTTGTAGAAACAGCGGCCCCAGTCGGCTGACTTCCCCGCCCCGACTGCCCGGCAGCAAGGCAATGACCTGGGTTCCAGCAGGCAGCGACAAACCCAGCGCCCGCCGGGCCTCGCGCCTGTCGGTGTTCAAGGGAATTTCATCGGCCAGCGGATGACCGACATAACGCACCGGAACGCCCTGCCGCTCATAGAAAGCAGCTTCAAAGGGAAACAGGGCAAGCATCCGGTCTACAGCGCGTGCGATCTTGCGCACCCGCCAGGGTCGCCAGGCCCAGACTGAGGGACTGACATAATGCACAGTGGGGATGTGCTGGACGCGCAGCCGGCGCTCCAGACCAAGATTGAAATCCGGCGCGTCGATGCCGATGAACACGGCGGGCGGATCGGCTA
>JBDHRB010000332.1:0-3506 GCA_039807355.1 Candidatus Competibacteraceae bacterium | reverse complement strand
CGTCCAAAGGCTCATGCATCACCTCCGACGCGCACCATCATCACGGCATTCAAATCCGGCACGCTGGCCTCCATGTCCTCCAGGGCGGCCATACGTGCATCGTGTTCTTGTTGCAGCCGCTTGCGCCGGTGCTCACGCACGGCGGGCAGGCCAATTCGTCCAATCGCCTGGCCTCGGGCCTCGAACGCATAGACCGCACGCTCGCGCTCTTCCTTCAGTCGGGCGCGGTGTTCGGTCAGAAGTTCCGTGAAGATCCGTTCCCCCTGGGCGCTGGCAACCGCCTGCGATGCCTCGAACCACTTCACTGACTCCTCGGCACCCGTCACGGCATGCACGTCCACGGTTTCAGTGAGCAGCAGATCCCAGACGCGTTTGGCAGTCGGCACGAAAGGACGTCCTTCCTCGTTGATGAACACTGGAAGGAAGCGCTTCCGGCTCAGACCTTCAGCCGCCAGACTGATCTCCCATAGCGACCAGATGCCGCGTACCGAATCCGGAAGACCGGTCACGCGGATCACCGGCAGCGGCTGGCCGGCGACAAAGCGCGGCAGCTCGCTGATCACCGCTCGGGCGCGTGGGTCTTCCATCGTGACCCATTCCAACTCCGGGTTCTCATCCGCGGTGCGGGCGTCAAAGCAAGCCTGTGCCGACTCGCTGCCGTCCACCCACTTCACCCGCCACGCCTTACCAACCTTCGTTGCCGAGCCGCCGCGCGCAGCCAACCCGCTGATGATGGCGCGCTCCAGCCAGAACTGCGCCG
The DNA here is from genome assembly GCA_039807355.1 of Candidatus Competibacteraceae bacterium. Lineage (GTDB taxonomy): Bacteria > Pseudomonadota > Gammaproteobacteria > Competibacterales > Competibacteraceae > UBA2383. The sequence continues at coordinate 2,746 of JBDHRB010000332.1, read as the reverse complement.
GGTGGTCGCGCCACTTGCGTGCATCGTCAGCGTCCAGATCGTGCTCTGTGGTGAGCAGATCGCTGTTCTTCTTCGACTCCGCCAAGGTGGTTCGCAGCTGCGACACCACCGCGTCGCACGCCTGTTCGATGGCATCCGGGTTCTGCAGACCATGCACGAACAGCTCGTCGAAGATCGGGTCGGCTTCGACCGAATCCATCACGTCGGCTGCCTTGTCGACGCCAAACTCCTGCGCGATGACCTCGAGCTTTGCCTCCAACACCTGTCGCACTCGATGCTCCACGGTGTCTTCGAGCACAAAGTTGATGGCGCGAACAACGTGCTTCTGTCCGATGCGGTCCACCCGGCCAATGCGTTGCTCGATCCGCATCGGATTCCACGGCATATCGAAGTTGACGATGACGTGGCAGAACTGCAGGTTCAGACCTTCACCACCGGCATCCGTCGAAATCAGCACGCGCACGTCCTTGGAGAACGCCTGCTGTGCGCGGGTGCGCGCTTCCAGGTCCATGCTGCCGTTGAGCGTCGTCACAGAGAAGCCACGGCTCTCCAGGAAGTCGGCCAGCATCGCTTGGGTCGGCACGAACTCGGTAAAGATCAGCACCTTCAGCGCCGGGTCGCCTTCCTCCTGCTGCAGCTTGTAGATCAGCTCCAGCAGTGCCTCCGCCTTGGCATCGGTGCCGGCGGCCTCGGTTTCCCGCGCCAGTTCCAGCAGCATCTCGACTTCGGACTTCTCCAGCTCCCAGCCGCTGGACTGCATGGCCAGATCCACCTGTGACTGGCCGTCGAGGTCTGCCCATTCGTCGGCGCTGGTGTGCTCAAACAGGTTGGCCTGCGGCTGCGGCGCATCAAGCAAGGCTTGGCGCTTTTCCAGCGTGGTGCGGATGGCCGCTATGCTGGATGTCACCAGCCGCTGCATCAGAATCATCAAAAAGCCGATGTGGCGCTGCTTGGCCGCCATGGCCTGGTTGTAGCCGTGGCGCACGTAGTCGGTCACCGCCTCGTACAGGCGCTGCTGCGAGCCGTGTCGGGCCTGCCAGGCCACCGCCTGCAGCCGGGTGACGCGCGGCTTGAACAGCGGCTGGCCCTCGGCATTGATGGAGACACGCTTCTCGGTACGGATCACGAAGGGCCGTACCCGGTCGCGGCTGACGCTGCTCTCGTCCGGGAAGGCTTCCCGGTCCAGCAACTGCATCAGCCGCATGAACTGGTCGGTCTTGCCCTGGTGCGGCGTGGCCGACAGCAACAAGAGATAGGGTGAGGCCTCGGCCAGCGCCGCGCCCAGCTTGTAGCGGGCCACTTGCTCTGTGCTGCCGCCCATGCGGTGGGCTTCGTCGATGATGACCAGATCCCACGACGCCGAGATCAGGTCCTCGAAGCGCTCGCGGTTGTAGGTGTTGAGTTGCTCCAGGCTCCAGCCGCGCCGGCCTTCCAGCGGCTTCACCGAATCCAGCGAGCAGATCACCTGGTCGTGCATGCGCCACAGGTTCTCTTCCTCACCCGCACCGCCGCTGCGCCACTGGCGGAAGGCCGCCAGCTCGGACGGTTCGATGAACTGGAACTTCTCGCCGAAGTGCTGGCGCATTTCCGCCTGCCACTGACGCACCAGCCCCTTGGGCGCCACCACCAGGATGCGCTTCACCCGGCCACGCAACTTCAATTCGCGCAGCACCAGGCCGGCCTCGATGGTCTTGCCGAGGCCCACCTCATCGGCCAGCAGGTAGCGGATACGGTCGCGGCTGATGGCGCGGTTCAGTGCATAGAGCTGATGCGGCAGCGGCACCACGCTGGACTGGATGGGCGCCAACAGCAGGTTGTCCTCCAGCGCGTCCAGCAGCTTGGCTGCCGCCGTGGTGTGCAGGATCTGCTCCACATTGGGGCGCACGCTTTCCAACGAGGCCAGGTCCGCTGCCCGGGCGCGCACCACCGCGTCCTTGGCCGGCAGCCAGACGCGGTAAGCCACCTCGCCCCATACGTCCTGCCGCTCGATCACGCGGCACGGCGATGCCTGCCGGGTGAACCAGCACCAGTCGCCGATGGTGAAGTGGGTTCCGTTGCTCACTGTCCACCCAATTCGCGTTCGATCTGCTCGATGCTGGGCAGATTGTGGCCCCAGGGCATTTGTCCAACAGGCTGTTGGACAAATGCGAAATCACCATCCCGCGGCAGCATCGCGACCGCCTGCTCGGTCTTGGCGGATCGCTTGATCATTTAAGCGTCCTCGCTGCGCGTCAGCGCCATGTCGTACAGGGTGAGCAGCTTCTCGTCTTCTTGCAGGGTTTCGTCGGGCAGCTTGTGGGCGATGGCAAGGATGGTGGCGTAGTCCTTCGCCGCCCACGCGGCGCGAAAACCGGCGCGCAGCACTTCCAGCCGCGATTCCTTGATCTTGCGGCCGGTGAAGGTCTTGTAGTGCTCGAACTCCTTGAGCAATGCCTTTTCGCGTTTCTTCTCCAAGTCCTGCGCCTTGTTGGGGTCGGGCACATACCAGCGGTCTTGCGCCTTGGCGATCAGGCGCGGATCGCTTTTCTCCAGACTGCGCAGGTCGTGGTAGTTGGTGGAGAGGTAGCGGTGGATCTGGCTGGGCACCTCGCCCGTGCCCTCAAAGCGCAGAAAGTTGGCTTCCAGCAGCGCCGAGAGTTCCGGGCGGGTTTCGTGCTTCTTCCAGCCCGCGCCCAGTTGCTTGATGAACTCGGGGTGGATGTCCTGATAGGTGGATGGCCGTGCTTTCAGGTAATCCGCCGCCCAG
>JBDHRB010000331.1:0-3537 GCA_039807355.1 Candidatus Competibacteraceae bacterium | reverse complement strand
AAAGATCATAAGGACGGGGATTCCTGACTTCACAATCAGGGTTTTCTGTTTCACTGAGGATCGCCCAGAGGAGTTATGGCTTGGTTTTCGCCGGTTGGATTCCCCAAGGTGGGGAGTCTTACGCGGTTCGAGCCGCAGCCGGAAACTCCCCTAGGTCTCACATCCTCTCCACAGACTTCACATCCCGCCAGCCCGGCGGTAGGTCTCAAATAGGAGACGGTGGTGATTGTACGGAAAAGAGCGGCGCTCAAACAGTCCCCGCGAGGGGGACTGCCGCGCCGTCCGCTATCCCTCCCCGCCCTGAAGGACGGGGTCTCTCGCGGAGAAGCCTGATGACACGGTGGGCCGGACGTTTTTAGCCGACTGACCCGGCGTCCGGACGCTGGGAATCGCTTGGCAAATCGGCTGTTTGGAACTATCCTAACCGCAAATAGAACTAATCCGGTACCGATTAGGGGCCGGACTTGCTGACCCCAGAAAGAAGCCCATACGCCATGCTGGAAATCCACAATCTGCACGTCACTGTCGAAGGCCGGGAAATTCTCAAAGGCATCGACCTGACCCTTCAACCCGGCGAAACCCACGCCATCATGGGGCCAAACGGCTCTGGAAAAAGCACGCTGGCCAATGTGATTGCTGGCCGCGACGGCTATACCGTCACCCAGGGCGAAATCCGCTTTAACGGTAAAAATCTGCTGGACATGCCCCCGGAAACCCGCGCCTGCGAAGGGTTGTTTCTGGCGTTTCAATACCCGGTGGAAATCCCCGGCGTCGCCAATCTGTATTTCCTCAAGGCGGCGGTGAACGCAGTGCGCAAATATCGCGGCGAGCCGCCGGTTGACGCCATGGATTTCTGGGAGCTGATCCATGAGCGCATGGAACTGGTGAAGATGGATGAGTCGATGCTCAAGCGTTCGGTGAATGAAGGCTTCTCCGGCGGCGAGAAAAAGCGCAATGAAGTGTTTCAAATGGCGGTGCTGCAACCGCGCTTTGCCGTGCTGGACGAGACCGACTCCGGGCTGGATATCGACGCGCTGAAAGTGGTGGCGGATGGTGTGAACGCCTTGCGCAACCCGGAGCGCGGCTTTCTGGTCATCACCCATTACCAGCGGCTGCTCGATTACATCGTGCCGGACCGGGTGCATGTGCTGGTCAACGGCAAAATCGCCCGCTCCGGCGACAAGGCGCTGGCGCTGGAACTGGAGGAACAGGGCTACGCGCTGTACAACGAGGAACCGGGCCGGGCGCGCCGGGCCGCTGCGTGAGACGCCAATCATGACTGCTGTTGTGTCGCGCTTTTCTGAACCTTACCGCCAGCGTTTTACCGAGGTCATCGCCCGTCGCCGCGAGCCGGACGCTCTGGCCAAACGGCGTCGCACCGCCTTCGAGCGCTTTGAAAAACACGGTCTGCCGACCCGCCAGCAGGAAGCCTGGCGACTGACTGATCTCAGCGCCTTGCAGGCTGGCGTCTGGCAACGACCCGGCGAAGCGCGGGTGGAAGCCAGCGCCTTGCCGACGCTGGCACAAACCCCGGCGCATCGACTGACGTTTATCAATGGCCGGTTTGCCCCGAGTCTTTCGCGGTTGCGCGATCTGCCCGGCAAAACCCTGATCGCCAGCCTCGGCCAGGCGTTGCTGACTCATCCTGAATTGATCGAACCGCATCTCGATCAGTTGCCGGGACTGCAACAGCATCCCTTCGCCGCACTGAATAGCGCATTCTGGGAGGATGGCGCGTTGGTTTATCTGCCGCGTGGCAGCGTGCTGGAAACGCCGATTCATCTGATTTTCCAGACGGTCGGCGATCAGGCGGCGGCGCATCCCCGCTTGTTGATCGTGTTGGAGGCCGACGCCGAGGCCACGCTGGTGGCGGACTATGGCGGGCAGGGCGGCTATTTCAACGGGCCGCTGGCGGAATTGACTGTTGGAGAAGGCGCGACGCTGAACTATTGCCAGATTCAGGAGGAAGCGCCCGGCGCTTTTCATCTGGGCGGCATCCGCTTGCGCCAAGCACGCGCCAGCCAGGTCAATCTGCATCTGCTGGCGCTGGGCGGGCAACTGTCCCGGTTGGATGTAGACGCGCTGTTGGACGGCGCGGGCGCGAATTGTCAGATCAACGGCCTGACCCTGGCGCGGGATCAGCAGTTCAGCGCCTGTCAGGTGCGGGTTGAACACGCCCAGCCGCACGGCGTCAGTGAGCAACTGTTCAAGAGCGTGCTGGACGACAAGGCGCACAGCGTATTCGATGGGCTGATTCACGTTCGCCAGGGCGCGCAAAAGACCGACGCCCGCCAGGTCAGCCGCAATCTGTTGTTGTCCCGACAGGCCCACGCCCAGGCCAATCCCCGGCTGGAAATTCTCGCCGATGATGTGAAGTGCGGACATGGCTCCAGCACCGGCTTTCTCGACCCGGACGCCGAGTTCTACCTGCGCGCCCGAGGCATTCCCGCCGCCCAGGCCCGCGCCCTTCTGGTACACGCCTTCGCCAATGACAGTTTGAATCGCATCGGTCTGACGCCAGTGCGCGAACGGCTGGCCCGCCGGCTGGCCGAACGGCTGATGCTGGACCTTCCTGAGGAGAAACAGCCATGAGCGCGCTGCACGCCGTCACTATCCCTGCTGCATCAAGGAGCGGAGAACTGGACATCGCCCGCATCCGCGCCGATTTTCCCATCCTGCGCCAGCGGGTGCATGGCAAGCCGCTGATCTATCTGGACAACGCCGCTTCGGTGCAGAAGCCGAAGGCGGTGATCGACGCTATTAGCGAGTGTTACAGCGGCTATTACGCGAACATTCATCGCGGCGTTCATCTGTTGTCGGAACGCTCCACAGTCGCTTATGAAAAGGCGCGGGGGAAGGTGCGAGCCTTTCTCAACGCCGCCAGCACCCAGGAAATCATCTTCACCCGCAACACCACGGAAAGCATCAATCTGGTCGCCAGCAGCTTCGGCGGTCAGACGGTCAAAGCCGGCGATGAAATTCTCATCACCGGCATGGAGCATCATTCCAACATCGTTCCCTGGCAACTGCTTTGCCAGCGCAGCGGGGCGAAATTGAAAGTCGCGCCGTTCACTGACGCCGGCGAGCTGATTCTGGAGGAATATGAGCGGTTGCTGGACGGGCCGGTGAAACTGGTCGCGTTCGTCCACCTGTCCAATGCGCTCGGCACTCTCAATCCGGCCAAACAACTGATTGAAATGGCCCATGATCGGGGCATTCCGGTGCTGGTGGACGGCGCGCAATCGGTTCCGCATCTGGCGGTGGACGTGCAGGAACTGGACTGTGAGTTCTACGCCTTCTCCGCCCACAAGATTTACGGGCCAAGCGGGGTCGGCGTGCTGTACGGCAAGAAGGCGCTGCTGGAGGCGATGCCGCCGTATCAGGGCGGCGGCGACATGATCCGCCTGGTTACCTTCGAGAAAACCGAATACGCCGATCTGCCCAACAAGTTCGAGGCCGGCACGCCGAACATCGCTGATGTGATCGGTCTGGGCGCGGCGCTGGACTGGCTGAATGCGCTTGGCCTGGACGCGGTGG
>JBDHRB010000330.1:0-3547 GCA_039807355.1 Candidatus Competibacteraceae bacterium | reverse complement strand
GGAAAGACGGTCAGGCGCGGGAAGTGTTGATTTATCAGGTTTCCGACCACAAAAAATGCTTTGAAGAAGTGGAATCTCAAGGGATCAGCTACACTGCTGGCGTTCCTCCGGTCGCGGCGGCCATGCTCGTTGCTCAAGAGATTTGGAATCCTAAAACTATGGTCAACGTCGAGGAACTGGACCCGGAGCCGTTTATCGCCCTGCTCGATCAAATCGGTTTGCCGACTCAAGTCAAGGAGATTCAGCCTAATAGCGCCGAATCTTTTGATGGAACGGTGCGTGATCTGGAAACGGAATTGGCTGAATCGACTGCAACTGTGACGATTTCCGCAGCCAATCCGATGATCGCCTTGGCCCCTAAAAAATAACCGCCCTTCCTTCAGCAACCCAGGCCGGTTAAAGCCGGCCTTCCTGCTTTTTCCAGCGTCATTTCAAAAGAGTCCCGCTATGTATCGTCATTATTATTCGCCTGCTGAATGGAAAAAAATTATTAAATTTGCTGAAGGCAAAGACACGCCATTTTTAATCATCTTATTGGATAGAGTGCGGAAAAAATTCCAGGCATTCCGCACTCATTTTCCCCAAGCAAAAATCTACTATGCGGTCAAAGCCAGTCCCGGCAAAGAAGTGATTACCCTGCTCCGCGATCTTGGCTCTTATTTTGATATCGCCTCAATTTATGAACTCGATCAAGTGCTGGAGCTTGGCGTTCCGCCGGAGCGGGTCAGCTTTGGTAATACCATCAAAAAAGCCCGACATGTTCGGGAAGCCTATGAAAAAGGCGTCCGGCTGTTTGCCAGTGACAGTGAAGCGGATATTCGTCATCTCGCCAGTGAAGCGCCTGGTTCACGGATTTTCTTTCGCCTGTTGATGGACGCGGTGAGTTCGGATTCCGACTGGCCGCTGTCGCGGAAATTCGGCTGTCAGCCGCGCCTGTTGACTGAGTTAGTGACTCTGGCCGCCGACCTGGGGTTAGAACCTTATGGCATTTCCTTTCATGTCGGCTCACAACAACGGGAAATCCCGGCCTGGGATGCGGCAATTGCGCAGGTGAAAGGTTTATTCGAGCAGATGGATAAGGAGAATATTCATCTGCGGGCAATCAACATGGGCGGCGGTTTTCCAGCAGATTACCTGATTAAATCCAACCCGTTGTCGGTTTACGCTGAAGAGATTAACCGTTACCTCGGTTTGCATTTTGGCAACTCCATTCCTGAAATTTATCTGGAGCCGGGGCGCGGATTGACTGGCGAGGCTGGTATCTTGGTCAGCGAAGTGGTGCTGATTGCGAAAAAATCCCGGACTGATTTAAAACGCTGGATTTATACCGATGTCGGCGTGTTTAATGGTCTGATGGAAACCATTGACGAGTCAATCAAATATCCTATTTATACTGAGAAAAGCGGTCCAACTGGCGATGTCATTCTGGCGGGTCCAACTTGTGATAGTCTGGATATTATCTATGAGCATTTTAAATATGAACTGCCTTTATCTTTAGAGATTGGCGACCGGCTTTACTGGATTTCTACCGGCGCTTATACCGCTTCTTATAGCGCGGTTGAATTTAATGGCTTTCCACCGCTAAAAACCTATTATCTTTGATCCGCCGGTTTGCGCTTGCGCCGCATCTCTCTTGGATTGCGCAATTCAACTGGGTTGAAACACTAGTCGGAGCCGCCTGCCAGTAAATCGGTTAAATCACCGCTGGTTTTACGCAGATTCTGGCTGAGAAAATAGGCGATTTTCAAAGCGACTTTCAAAGCCAGTCTGGGATGATCTTCGGACAACTGCTCAAACCGGGCTTTGTCAATAATCAACAACCGGCTGTCTTGCCGGGCCACCGCCTTGGCCGAACGCGGTTGATGATCAATCAACGACATTTCGCCATAGGTTCTGCCTGGGCGTAATGTGGCGATGATTTGGTCTTGCTTGTAAATGTCGATCAGGCCATCGACGATAATACCCATCGAATCTCCCCGGCTGCCCTCATTAAATAACAGCGATCCTGCGCTAATCGCATAGGGCTTAAAATATTCGCCCATCAGCAGCATCTGCGGCCAGGAAAAATCCTTTGCCCAAGACGTGGCGTCCAGCATCTCCGCGACCTGGCGGGCGGAAGACTCAATTTCGGTGCGCTTTGCAACCTCAGGATTGATGCTCACGGCGCTTTTTCCTGCTTTTCCGCGCCGCACGCCGGACATTGCGGCCAACGCTGCACCCGCAGGGTCCGCCATTCCATGCGCAGCGCATCCAGCAACAGCAGGCGACCCTCAAGCGGCTCGCCGAGGCCAGCCAAAACCTTGATCGCTTCGGTCGCCTGGAGACTGCCGATAATGCCGACGACCGGCGCAAGCACCCCGGTTTGTGCGCAGGTTTCCGGCGGCATCGCCGTCTCCCGGTACAGGCAACGATAACAAGCGCCTGCTCCGCCGGGTCGCCACACCAGCACTTGCCCTTCCAGGCGAATCGCCGCGCCGGTGACCAACGGCGTTCCCGCTTGAACGCAGGCGGCGTTGATCGCCAGTCGGGTCGGCAAATTGTCGCTGGCGTCCACCACCACATCCGCCTGTTTCACCTGCGCCAGCAATTCCACTTGGTCCAGTTTGCGCGAAATGGCGCTGACCTCGATCAACGGATTGAGCGCCAGCGCCGCGTCGCGGGCCGATTCCGCCTTGAGCCGGCCCAAATCAGCGGTGCGATGAATGATCTGTCGTTGCAGATTGGACACATCCACCACATCGAAATCGACCAGGGTCAGCCGGCCCACTCCGGACGCGGCCAGATACAGGGCGACCGGCGATCCTAGACCGCCCAGGCCGATGATCAGCGCATGGGAGCGGTTGAGCCGCTCCTGGCCGGCCATGTCAAATTCCGGCAGCAGCAGGTGCCGGCTGTAGCGCAACAGTTCGTCGTCGGTCATGGCGTTTCGGCAGTTGGAGAATAGCGGCTGCATGGTAGCGGATTGTCAGCGAAAATCGGCAAGATTGAATCCATCATCTTTCATCAGGCCCGGCCTGATCCACATCAAGGAATCTGTCGTTTGATCTCGCTCAGTCAACTTTCCCTGCAACGCGGCGGCAAGCCGTTGTTTGACCATGCATCGCTCACCCTCCACCCCGGCTGGAAAGTCGGCTTGATCGGGGCGAACGGTTGCGGCAAATCCAGTCTGTTCGCCCTGCTGCGCGATGAATTGCATCCTGACGCTGGCGATCTCAGTCTGCCGGCGCGTTGGACGGTGGCCCATGTCGCCCAAGAAACGCCGGCGCTGCCCGATCCGGCGCTGGAATTTGTGCTGGACGGCGACGCTGAATTGCGCGAGATCGAACGCGCCTTGCAACAGGCCGAGGCCGAGCACGATGGAACCCGCCAGGCGGAACTGCACGCCCAGTTTGACGCGATTGGCGGTTACCGCGCCCGCGCCCGCGCTGGCAAGCTGATGGCTGGCCTGGGATTCGCCCCGGATCAACTGGAAACCCCGGTAGCGGAATTTTCCGGCGGCTGGCGGGTGCGGCTGAATCTGGCCAAGGCGCTGATGTGCCGCTCCGAT
>JBDHRB010000329.1:0-3558 GCA_039807355.1 Candidatus Competibacteraceae bacterium | reverse complement strand
GCAACAACAAGCCTACCGCGTCGCGGATCGCCGGATCGTCATCAGTGAGGAAAACCGTGGGCGTCGAGTTCATGGTCAGATTAAGCGGTGTAAGCCGTTGTTAAATTGTGAAATAAACCGGCAGCGTGAAGTGAAACGAGACGCCCCCCTGCGGATTCGGCGTCGCCCATAACTGTCCGCCCTGCGCTTCAATAATCGAACGGCTGACCGACAGGCTCAGACCCATACCGCCGGGTTTGGTGGTGAAGAAAGGTTGAAACAGGTGTTCGGCGGCCTCTGCGCTGAAGCCGTGGCCGGTATCGCAGACGGTGACCAGCAGCCAGTCATTCCCGGAGCGCAAGGTGCGAATAGTGAGCTGGCGCGAGCCTTCGGGGGTCTGATCCATCGCCTCGACCGCATTGCGGAGCAGATAGAGCACCACTAACTGAACCTGCAAATCATCTGCGAGCGCCTTGGGCAGGGATTCCGCCAGCTCCAGACGCAGATCGATGCACGCCTGGCGTAATTCCAGCTCGGCGTAATGAAGCACCGCACGGATCAGGTCATTGATCTCCAGCGGGGCTTGCAGGGCGGCCTGGCGCCGCACCAGCGCCCGCAGATGGCGGATGATTTCGCCGACGCGCAGGCTCTGGTTAATCACCTCTTCAAAAGTCCCCATGAGCTCGCGGGGGTCGGTATGCCCCTGGCGCAACAGGGTCAGGCAGGCCTGGGTATAAGCGACAATCGCCGCCAGCGGCTGATTCAGTTCGTGGGCGAGGTTGGAGGCCAGTTCCACTGCCAGACTGAGCCGGGACATCCGCGCCAGATCGACCTGTTGCCGCCGCAGTTGATCTTCGGCCAGCCGGCGGGCGGTGATGTCCTCGGCCAGTCCGGCGATGCGGTAGATTTGGCCGGTCTCATCGCGCACCGGAAAGCCGCGATCCCAAATCCAGCGCAGCGCCCCGTCCGGCCGGACGATCCGGTATTCCACATCGAAATAGCCGAGCCGGTGCTTGTCCATGTGCGCTTCCTGAACCCGCGTCCGGTCGTCAGGATGCACCGCTTCGAGCCAGTCCATCGGGCGGTCGAGAAAGCCTTGCATCGGCCGGCCCCAGATGTCCTCATAGGCCGGACTGACGTACAAAATCCGCTCTTCGACAATGCCGTAGACCCAGAACACTTCGCGGATATGCTCGGCCAACTGGCGAAACCGCTCTTCGCTGTCGCGCAGGGCGCATTCCGTCTGAATGCGAGAAGCAATTTGCCGCTCCAGGGCGCGGTTAATGTTCATTAATTCAGCGGTGCGCTGCTGAACCCGGTGGTCCAGATCATCGCGGGCGCAGCGCAACTGCTCTTCAATCGCCTCATGCTGCTGGCGGGTGCGCTGCATCGCCTGGACATGGGCGCGCAGCAGTCCGTACAACAGTGCGCCGGTGACCAGCATGAACCCGGCGTCTTTCAGCGCCGTCGCTCCCCAGGTCGGCGCAGCGCCGCCCAGCCAGACGCTTAACGTCAGATCATCAAACAACAACCAGAGCAGGCCCGCCGCGATATAGAGCAGACTGAAAAGGGCGGGCCAGACCTGGTTATCCCGCTTCAAGGAACACCTTTATTAACCTTGCTCACTGAGCGCGATGGAAAACGCCAGACTTTCAGGATGATCCGAGCGGCGGGCGACCGGCAGGGTAAAGTGGAAGGTAGCCCCGGCTCCCGGATTGCTGGCCGCCCACAACCGCCCGCCGTGCGCGGAAATGATGGTTTGGCTGATCGGCAGGCCCAATCCCAGTCCGTTGGGCTTGGTGGTAAAAAAAGGATTGAGCAACTGACCGACGACGTCCGGATTCAGTCCCGGCCCAGTGTCGCACACCGCCACCTCCACCACCTCCTGTTCAGAACGTGCAGTGATGTCGATGATCCGCTCGCCGGAACTCTCGCTCATGGCGTCGATGGCATTGCGCACCAGGTTGAGAATCACCTGCTGAATTTGCAAACCATCAGCCATGACCGGCGGCAGTTCCGGCGAAGCATCGTAGTTGATCTGAATGGCGTGATGACGCGCTTCGAGATTGAGAAAATCCGCAATTTCTTCAAGCAGTTCGTGAATGCGCACGCGGGCGTACTGGGGTTTGCCCTGACGGGCGAAGCGGCGGATTTTCTGGATAATGGCGCTGGCGCGCTCACTCTGCGCCAGGATTTTTTCCAGAGTTTCCTCAATCTCGGCCATTTGCGGGGCCGGGTTGCGCGTTTGGGTCAGGCAGGCTTCCGCATAGAGATTAATCGCGGTCATCGGTTGGTTGATTTCATGAACCAGACCGGAGGCCATTTCACCCAGGGTGTTGAGGCGCGAAGCGTGGGCCAGCAAGGTCTGCTGGCGCTGGGCGGTGGCGGATACCCGCTCTTTTTGCTTTAACGCTTCCGCCAGACGCTGACAATGCTCCTCGGTTTGCTTTTGCGCCGCCGCGCACGACTGGGCCAGTTCGCTGTTGCTCAACGCCAGCCGCAATGAATGGATCAGGGTCTGCGAGTAGCGGTGCGCCGTGCCGATTGCCAGAACCAGATAGAGAAAGCCGGTCGCGCCCATGGTGGCGTGGATCAGATCGTCTTGCAGCAACAGCCAAACGATAGGCGGCAGAATCAGCGGCAGCGCGTAGGCCAGATAGACATTCAACACCGGGGTCATGGTCAAAACTCCGCCCATAAGTACGCCGCCCAACACCAGGGCGATGAACGAGTCGTAGATCAGCGAAGGCGAGAAGATGAGCAGAATCACCGTTCCCCCCCAGCAAACGCCGCTGGCGGCGCAGGCGTGCATGTAGCGGGTCACCCAACGCGCCGGGTCGGCGTCTACATTTGGGCAATATTGAAAACGGATGGTGAGCGTCAGCCGAACCAACAAGGTGATTTCCAGCAGGGTCAGCCAGATCAACAGCATCGGATGGGCAATCGCATCCCAGAGGATCATCGCCAGGGTCGGCGCAATCAGCAAGCTGGCGATAGAGCCAAGCGGAGCCTGCGCATACAGCAGGCGCACCTGTTGCGCCTGGATGCGCTGGGCCAGCGGATCAACCCGGCTGGTGGAATCGAGCAAGGCGTTCACGACGAGGCGTTGCGCGGCTTTTTCTGAACGGATGGAGCAGCAGCCCGGCTATCTTCCAGCAAGAGCGGCGACGGCTCGACGGTGTATTCGCCCTCGATAATTTCCGGATGGGCCGCTTGGGCCTGGCGGGTGAGCTGTCGCAGCCGCCACCACAACCAGCCGCCGACCGCCAGCCCCCCGACCAGCAAAACGACCAAGATCGCCGAGGCGAGGATGAAGCCCAGTTCCTGCCCTTCCGTGCCGCCGGCATTGTGGATGACCCTGCCATCGGCCTCCAGCAGGATGCCCGGCAATCCGAGGCCGAAGAAATGCGCCAGCGACTGCGGCATGGACGCATGCAGGGCTTCGAGCGACATGCGCAGCCAGCCCGTGCCGCCGAACAGCGCGGCCGGCGCGATGCCGAAGGAAACCTGCAATTTCTTCGGATCGACATGACGGCGGGTCACGATCTCGATCAGCCAGTCCACCGATGCACGGCTGAG
>JBDHRB010000328.1:0-3573 GCA_039807355.1 Candidatus Competibacteraceae bacterium | reverse complement strand
GTCGCCAAGGGCCAGCCGGTGCTGTACATCACCGAACGCTGCGTGTTCCAGCTCACCCGCGATGGCATGGAACTAATTGAAATCGCCCCCGGCGTCGATTTGCAACACGATATTCTGGCGCAGATGGATTTTCCGCCGGTGCTGAAACAGCCGCCCCGGTTGATGGATGCGCGGATTTTCCACGCCGAGCCGATGGGTCTGCGCCGGGCGCTGCTGCGCCTGCCGGTCGAAGATCGCTTTACCTACGACGCCGAAGAAGACCTGTTCTTCATCAATCTGGAAGGCTACGAAATCCGCACCCTGGACGACGCCGAAGCGATCCGCCGCGAAGTGACCAAACATCTGACTCCGCTGGGCCGTAAAACCTACGCGGTGGTCAATTACGACAACTTCACCATTGACCCGGATTTGATTGATCCCTATACCGACATCATCAAGGACTTGATGAACCGCTTCTATTCCGGGGTGACCCGCTACACCACCAGCGCCTTTCTGCGCATGAAACTGGGCGATGCGCTGGAGCAGCGCGACGTGGCGCCCTACATCTACGAAACCGCCAGCGAAGCGCGCCGCCATGTGCGCGAGGCGCAGGCCGGCTTGACCGAGGAAGACCTGGAAATCGCCAGTTATGGCGGCACCGGGTAATCCGCCGCTGCGCAAGGGTGCATCGCAAGGCTTGCTGAAAGTAGGGTTTTCCCCGGCGCTTCTGGTGTATCCTACCTTGCGCCGCACCATTGACATCTTACCAAGGCAACGGTCATGACTACCGCCATTCTTGTCGTTCCCACCGAGCAACGGGTGGGCCTGACTACCGTCGCGCTGGGACTGGTTCACGCGCTGGACCGTCAGGGCATCCCGGTCGGTTTTTGCAAACCCATCAGCCAGCCGCACGCCTCCGACACCGGCCCGGAACGCTCGACCCGGCTGGCGCGCACCGTCACCGGCCTGAATCCGCCGGAGCCGGTTCCGGTCGCCGAGGCGGAAAACCTGCTCGGCCATGATCAGGAAAACGTGCTGTTGGAAGAAGTGATCACCCGCTACGAGCGGGCGGCGCAGAACGCCAATGTCGTCGTTGTCGAGGGCCTGGTCGATACCGAAGAACAGCCCTACGGCACCCATTTGAACGCCAAGATGGCCCAGGGACTGGACGCCAAGGTGATCATCGTCGCTGCGCCGGGCCACGATACGCCGCGCCAGGTTGCCGATACCGTGGAGGTGGTCGCCCAGGCTTACGGCGGCATTCGCCACGAGCGGATGGTCGGCTGCATCCTCAATCTGATGGACGCGCCGGTGGATCCGACCGGCCATATCCGTTTCGATTTCAGCCGCGCCGCCGATAACAATAATCCCGGTCACGAAGCGGAATTTCGTGCCGAATGCGCCCGGCATTGGCCGGAGACCTTTAAATTAATCGGCTGCATTCCCTGGCAACGCGAACTAAGTGCGCCGCGTGTTCAGGACATCATGCAGATGATCGGTGCCCAGGTTCTCAACGAGGGACAGATGAACCGGCGCGTCACCCATGTCGCTTTGGGCGCGCCCTCTCTGACCAACAGTTGTCGGGAGCTGCGCGCCGGAGCCATGCTGATTGTTCCCGGCGACCGCGAAGATTTATTGCTGGCCGCCTGCATGGCGGCGTTGAGCGGGGTTCAGGTGGCGGCGGTGCTGTTGACCGGCGGCCTCAAGCCCGATCCACGGGTGTGGAAGCTGTGCGGGCCGGGACTGGATACCGGCTTGCCGGTGCTGACCATCGCCGCCAGCGCCCTGCAATCGGTGCTGTATCTGCCCTATATGAATCTGGAAATTCCGCTCGATGACCGGGACCGGATGTTGCAGGCGGTCGAAGCGGTGGCGATGCATATTAATCTGGACTGGAAAGACCCCTTGCTCGCGGCCATCGAGGAGCGGCGGCTCAGTCCGCCGGCGTTCCGCCACATGCTGGTCGAGCGCGCCCGCCACGCTCACAAGCGCATCATCCTGCCCGAAGGCAATGAGCCGCGCACCATCGAAGCGGCGATTATCTGCCACCAGCGCGGCATCGCTCGCTGCGTACTGATGGGCGACGCCGGACGGATGCGCCGGTTGTCGGCGCGGCGCGGCATGACCATTCCCCCGGACATCGAAATCATCGACCCGACCCAAATCGACTCGCGTTATATCGACGCCATGGTTGAGCTGCGCGGACACAAGGGACTCAACGCCGGACTAGCCGAGGAGCAACTGCACGATCCGGTGGTGCTGGGCACCATGATGCTGTATCTGGGCGAAGTGGACGGACTGGTGTCCGGCGCGGTGCATACCACCGCCAACACGATTCGCCCGGCGCTGGAACTGATCAAGACCGCCCCCGGTGTGCAACTGGTGTCGTCGATCTTCTTCATGTGCTTGCCGGAACAGGTGCTGGTTTACGGCGACTGCGCCATTAACATCAATCCAAATGCCGAGGAGCTGGCCGACATCGCCATTCAGAGCGCCGATTCCGCCCAGGCGTTTGGCATTACCCCGCGTGTCGTGATGTTGAGCTACAGCACCGGCGCTTCCGGCAGCGGTTCCGATGTGGAAAAGGTCAAGGCGGCGACGCGCATCGCCCGCGAGCGGCGTCCGGATTTGCTGATCGACGGCCCGTTGCAATACGACGCGGCGACCATCAAGGCGGTGGCGCAGAGCAAGGCCCCGGACAGTCAGGTAGCGGGCCGGGCCACGGTGTTCATCTTCCCGGACCTGAATACCGGCAATACCACCTACAAGGCGGTGCAGCGCAGCGCCGACGTGATTAGTATCGGCCCGATGTTGCAGGGTATGCGCAAGCCGGTGAATGACCTGTCGCGTGGGGCGCTGGTCGAGGACATCGTGTTCACCATTGCCCTGACCGCGATTCAGGCCGAACAGGCGGTGGTGCGGGAACGCGGCGCACACTGAACGGCGCACAAAAAACCGCCCAAGGGGTAGTCTTGGGCGGGGTGAATGTCGGGATGCGCCGGGAAGCTGGCGGATCAGGTCGGGTCTCGCTCCAACACTTCAATCCGGGCCGGCGGCAGATTGCCCCAGACGATCCGGCTGGACAGCAGGCGGAAACGGGGCAACAAACGCGATTGGGTGCCGCGTAAGTCGTAGGTGTACTGGACCAGCAGCCCGCCCGGCTCCAGCAGCGTTTCAAACTGATGACTGATGGCCCGGGTCACGGTCGGGTGCAGCGAGCGCAGCGGCAGGCTGGAGACGATACTGCTGACGCCGCGTCCCCGATCTGCGCCCAGCAGGTGTTCGAGTTGCGCGGCGTCGCCCTGAATGATGCGCAGTTGCGGAAAGCGCTGGCGCAGATGGTGCGCCAGGGTCGGCGAACGTTCGATCACCACCAGCTTCCACGCCGGGATGCCGCGTTTGAGCAGGGCGGCGGTGACAGCGCCGGTGCCTCCGCCCAACTCGATCACCAATCCCTCCCGGTCGAGAGGCACCCGGGCGGCCATCCGGCTGGCCAGCGCCGGGGCGCTGGGGCAGGCCGCACCCATAGCCCGTGGATTGGCCCAGATTTCCCGGGTAAACAGCGCCAGCGAAGCGGCGGCGCCCGGACTTTCC
>JBDHRB010000327.1:0-3575 GCA_039807355.1 Candidatus Competibacteraceae bacterium | reverse complement strand
GCAGCAGACCGAGCGCGACCAGTCCTTCGGTCAACACGCGCACCGCCGCTTCATGCGGCTGGTTGAAATGGCGACCGGGCCGCACCTGGTCAATCGCCGCCTGTTGCGCCGCCAACACCAGTTCATAAATCGCTCGCTGTTCGCCGGAAAAACGTCCATTGACCGGAAAAGTCCGGGTAATGTCCGAGGCGTAACCATCGACTTCCGCGCCGGCGTCGATCAGCAACAGATCGCCATCGCGCAATTCCGCGTTATTTTCCGTGTAATGCAGAATGCAACTGTTGTCGCCGCCGGCGACGATGGCCGGATAAGACCAGCCCGCGCCGTGGCTGAGAAAGGTATGGAAAATTTCCGCCTCGATCTGATATTCCATCATGCCGGGCCGACAAGTCTGCATCGCCCGGCGATGGGCTGCGCCGGCAATCCGCGCCGCCTCGCGCATCACCGCGATTTCTTCCGGCTCTTTCAGCAAGCGCATCGGGTGCAGCAAATGCTCCAGGGCGATAAAGGTCGCCGGCGCTCGCACCCCGGTGCGGGCTTTAGCGCGGGTTTGATTGATCCAGCCCATCACCTGCTGGTCGAACTCCGGGCGGCAACCCATGGCGTAAAAAATCCGTTGCCGATTTTCCAGCAAGGGCAACAGGATTTTGTCCAGTTCGCTCATCGGGTGGGCATGATCGGCGCCATAGCGTTCCACTGCGCCTTGCGGACCGGCGCGGCGGCCATGCCAAATTTCCATGTGCGGATCGCGCTCGCGGCAGAACAGCAGAAATTCTTGTTCAGCACCGGGAATCAACACCGCCAGTGCTTCCGGCTCAGGAAAGCCGGTCAGGTAATAAAAATCGCTGTCCTGACGGTAGGGATAATGCACATCCCGGTTGCGGGGCATGGACGGCGCGGCGGGCAGCAGCGCGACCGAATCCGCCCCCATGCGTTCCATCAACGCCCGGCGACGGCGGGCAAACACTGCGGCGGGAATGGCGCGGGCATACATGGCAAAGAGTCCAGGTTAGGGCAAAGAAAGCGGCGGCGCGGCGGTCTGCGGTATATCCTGCCGGACGGTCAGCACCCCGACCCGCAGATATTCGACCAGTTCCATATAGGCCGCTTCATCCGCCTCGCCAGCTTGATCGGTGTCGCAACCGATTTGCGCGATGTCGGTGACATCATCGAGAAATTCCCAGCTTTCCTCGGAAAGAACGCCGCGCAGGTCGATTTCGCTCAATCCCAGCCCGTACAACCAGCCATGACACCAGCGACCGAGCGCCTCGACCCGTTGCTGCAAGGGCGCATCGTCATCCGGCAACAAGGGTGTGATTGACCCGTCCGGCGCGTTCATCTGCGCGGCGCCAAACGCCAGCAGCTTCGCCGCCGCGTCATTCAACGATTCAGACCATTCGTCCCCTTCAGCCAATGCGGCGCGGGCGCAGGCCAGCCAGCGCTCACCATCCAGGTGCGCGTCCAGGCATAATAAACCGCATAAAAGCCCATGCAATTCAGCGGGATCGAGCGGGTGCAGAACAGGGCGCAACGCTTCAAACAGCGACGGCGCATTCACCGACATTGGGGCCTCCAGAACACCCATCCACCGGGCGTTATTGATCATCCTAACATTCCCGGCAACGGTTCCAAAAGCATCTGGAATTGACCCGATTGGAATGAACGCTCTATAGTATTTTTATGAACAATGAAAACTGGAATGAAAATAATGAGCCGGTTGCATTGAATTATTTTGATGACCGGTCGGAAACCGCCATTACTGATCTCGCCCTGCTGGCCGAACGGGTCGAGCGTCTCGTGCAGATTTGCGCACAACTCACTCAAGAAAACCGCGAGTTGCGCGAGCAGACCTTGACCCTGCAAGCCGAGCGCGACACCCTGCGCGAAAAAAGCGAGCAATTTCGCGCACGCATCGACGCCATGGTGGTTCGGCTGAGAGATCTGGAGCAAACCCCGTGAGCCAGGAAACCCACAGCGTGACCGTCCAGTTGATCGGTTATCAATACCGCTTTGCCTGCGAGCCGGCTGAACGCGAGGAATTGCTGGATGCCGCCCGTTATCTGAACCAAAGGATGGAAGAGATTCGTGAACACGGCAAACACCTCAGTCTGGAAGCGGTGGCGGTGATGACTGCGCTTAATCTCAGCCATGAACTGCTGCGCCAGCAACGCCACGCCGCCGAGGTTGACGCCATCATCAGTCGTCAGGCCAGGGATTTATTGCAGAAAATCGACGGGGTTCTTTAGCAAGGTCGCCGCGATTGGTTTATAATCTGGGCATGGTCGAACAAATACAGTTCGGGCGTTCTCTACAGTGTTCGAGTAGTGGACTGGGTAACCCCTTGATCCTAATTGATTATACCCGGGAAGCATGGTTGTTGGCGTGGGTGTGCATGTCCGCCTCGTTGCGGAAAGCCTGATACGCCACCCTGCTCCCCACTTGAACCACACGGTTCAAGGGCAAGGTCCGAGACGGCACAGGTGGAGAACGTCCCCTTATTCCCAGGCGGTGCGTCAGCATCGCCTTTATTTTTTCCTTATGCCCTCTCCCGCTGCACCACCTGACGCATTGCGTCAACAACTCCGCGCCCGGCGTCTGCTGTTATCAACCGCCGAGCGACAAATAGCCGCCTTGGCCGTCGCCCGACGCCTGGCGGAAACTGCTGAATTTATCACCGCGTCCAAGGTGGCCGGTTATTGGGCGTGCAACGGCGAACTAGACCCCGCACCGCTGTTGGAACGCGCCTGGGCATCGGGCAAAGCGGTTTATCTCCCGGTCGTGGCCGGCGCTGCGCTCCAGTTCGCCCCTTATCAACCGAACGCGCCGCTGCGCCGCAATCGCTTTCACATCCCGGAACCGGAGATTTCTCCAAGCGCATGGCTGCCGCCCTCGGCGCTTGATCTGGTGTTGACGCCGTTGGTCGCTTTTGACGCCACCGGAACCCGCCTGGGCATGGGCGGGGGATTTTATGATCGCAGTTTCGCCTTCCTGCGCGACCCGCCCCGCCCGGAACACCGCCCCCGGCTGATCGGCTTGGCTTATGAATTTCAGCGGGTCGATGCGCTGGTTCGGCAAGCCTGGGATGTCCCTCTGGACGCGGCGGCGACCGAAACGGCCTGGCAAGTTTTCCGATAGTCTTCGCAAAACGGATAGCCCAGTTCGCGGATGTAGTGGATGAACTTGGGCCGTTCCGCTTCCGGCACCTGAATGCCCACCAGCACCCGGCCATAATCGGAACCGTGATTGCGGTAGTGGAACAGGCTGATGTTCCAGCCATGGGCCATCCCGGTCAAAAATTTCAGCAACGCGCCGGGCCGTTCCGGGAACTCGAAGCGGTAGAGAATCTCATCGCGCAGACCCGGCGCATGACCGCCCACCATGTAGCGCACATGCAGTTTAGCCATTTCGTTGTCGCTCATGTCGATCACCGGATAGCCGTGTTCGCCCAGCGCCTCGATGATCCGCTGCTTTTCCTCCTCGCCCTCGCTGAGTTGAATCCCGGCGAATACCTGCGCCTGTCGAGCGTCAGCGTAACGGTAGTTAAATTCAGTGATGGAACGCTTGCCGATGGTTTG
>JBDHRB010000326.1:0-3580 GCA_039807355.1 Candidatus Competibacteraceae bacterium | reverse complement strand
AGGGTTTGCCCCGATTCGCGGCGGCGAAAGCCGGCGTATTCCTGCACGGTCAGGCCGGCGATCAGGCGGCGCAGGCCGGCGGCGAACGCGGCTTGCTGGCCGGCGATTTGCTCCCGTTCCTGCGTCATGCGGTGAATTTTTAAATGATGTTGCATTACGCTCTCGACTGCGCCGCCGCCACCGAAACGCTCGGCGCCGGGTTGGCGGCCTGGCTCAAACCCGGCGACATCCTCTACCTGCACGGCGAACTGGGCGCGGGCAAAACGACTCTGGTGCGCGGCCTGCTCCGGGCGCTTGGTCATCGCGGCGCGGTGAAAAGCCCCACTTACACCCTGGTCGAGCCGTATCAGTTCGGCGAGTGGCGGCTGTTTCACTGGGATTTGTACCGGCTGGCCGATGCCGAAGAGCTGGAATTTCTCGGCCTGCGCGATCAGCTCGATGGTCAGGCGACGCTGCTGATCGAATGGCCGGAACGCGGTCAGGGCGGATTGCCGGCGGCGGATCTGGAAATCGCCCTGAGCTATGCCGGGGCTGGGCGCATCTGCCGCCTGACCCCGCGTTCTGCACGCGGCCAGACGCTGTTGAGCGCCCCCCGCTTCAGCGCGGACGGCGCGGTTTAGATTCCGGCTTGCGCGGGCGTGGGATCGGTTCCGACGGCGCTGGCGGGGCCATGCCGACCGCCTCCAGCAACGCGCTGATCTGCGCTTCATCCAGCGCATCCCAGCGCCCCGGATGCAATCCCCGGCGCAGAACAATCGGCCCATAGCGCACCCGAATTAACCGGCTGACCGCCACGCCCTGCGACTCCCATAACCGACGCACTTCACGATGCCGGCCCTCGCGCAGGATAACGTGATACCAGCGGTTGGCGCCGGCCCCGCCAGCCTCGCGCAGATGGTCAAACCGGGCCAGACCGTCATCGAGCTGCACCCCGTCCTGCAATTGCTGCAAGGTCGCCGGCGTCACCTCGCCGAGAATCCGCACCGCATACTCGCGTTCGATCTGCGCGGATGGATGCATCAGCCGGTTGGCCAATTCGCCGTCATTGGTCAGCAGCAACAAGCCCTGGGTATTCAGATCAAGCCGCCCGACCGCCACCCAGCGACTATCGCGCAAGATCGGCAGGCGCTCGAAAACCGTCGGGCGGCCTTCGGGATCGCTGCGGCTGGTCACTTCGCCGACCGGTTTGTAGTAGGCCAGCACCTGACGCCTTTGCCCGGAGGAACGCACCTGCACGCGCTGCCCGTCAATCGCAATCAGCTCGACGCCGTTGACCAGCATTCCTAATTGAGCGGGAACGCCGTTGACGGTGATGCGCCCCTGACGAATCCAATCTTCAATCTGGCGTCGGGAGCCTTGACCGAGGCGGGACAGGAATTTTTGTAACCGTTCAGACATGGAAAGGCTCCGGCGGGGGTGAGGAATCGGTAGGGGCGCGACGCTCCAAATCAGCGCCGATCTGCTCCAAATGGCGTGGAGCCGCCAGCGGCGGCAACTCGCTCAGGCTTTTTAAGCCGAAATAATCCAGAAAAGCGCGAGTGGTGGCGTACAACGCCGGGCGGCCCGGCACTTCACGATGACCGACCACCTTGATCCAGGCGCGCTCCTGCAAGGTCTTCATGATACTACTGCTCAGGCTGACGCCGCGCACTTCCTCGATTTCGCCCCGGGTAATCGGCTGCCGATAAGCGATCAGCGCCAGGGTTTCCAACAGCGCCCGCGAATAGTGCGCGGTCCGTTCTTCCCAAAGCCGTGACACCCAAGGCGCGAAGGCGCCGGGTACTTGCAGGCGAAATCCGCCAGCGACTTCGGCCAGTTCCAGGCCGCGCCCGGCGTAGTCCGCGGCCAATGCGAGCAGGGCGCTGCGCAGCGCCTCGCGCTCCGGGCGTTGCTCCTCAGGAAACAGAGTCAATAACCGCTCCAGCGACAACGGTTCGCCAGCCGCCAGCAACACCGCTTCCAGGATGATTTTCAGTTCCGCCATGCCGCTTCAGCCGCGCCGTCGCAGATGAATCGGCGCAAACGCTTCGATCTGCACCAGTTCCAGCAGCGCCTCGCGCAATAATTCCAGCACCGCCATGAAAGTCACCACCACGCCCCGCCGCCCTTCTTCCGGGCGAAATAGCCGGGTGAAGGCGACAAAATGCTCGGCGTCGAGCTGCTCCAGCACTTGACTCATCCGTTCGCGCACCGACAGGGCCTCCGTTTGAATGTGCAGGCGTCCGAACCGTTCGGCGCGGGTCATCACCTCGCGCAGGGCGTTGAGCAAATCGGCCAGGCTGACCGGCGGCGGTTCGCGCTGAACCGAACGTTCCACCGGAGCGGCGCTGGCGATAAAGGCATCGCGCTCCAGACGCGGCAGGGCGTCGAGACCCTGCGCCGCCTGCTGAAAGCGTTCATATTCCTGAAGGCGGCGCACCAGCTCGGCGCGGGGGTCTTGCTCCTCGGCCTCGGTCTGCGCCGGGTGCGGCAACAACAAGCGCGATTTGATCTCGGCCAGCCAGGCGGCCATTAACAGATATTCCGCAGCCAGTTCCAGCCGCAGCTCTTGCATCAGCGCCAGATAGTCCCGGTATTGCCGGGTCACTTCGGCGATGGGAATGTCGAGAATATTCAAATTCTGCCGCCGGATCAGATACAACAACAAATCCAGCGGCCCCTCGAAGGTTTCCAGAAACACTTCCAGAGCGTCTGGCGGAATGTACAAATCCTGGGGCAGCCGATGCCAGGGCTGGCCGTCGACTTTGGCAAACGGGGGAGATTCGACCAATGGGTTCATACGCGGGGTTACACGGGCCAGCGGCCTAAAAATCGGCCAGATGTCCCTTTTCCTCCAGCCAGATTTTTCGATCTCCCGCCCGCTTTTTCGCCAGCAGCAAATCCATCAGCGCCAGCGCCTCATCGCCATTTTCCAGCGACAGTTGCACCAGGCGGCGCGTCGCCGGGTCCATGGTGGTTTCGCGCAATTGCAGCGGATTCATTTCACCCAAACCCTTGAAGCGGGTGACGTTGACCTTGCCCTTCTTCTTTTCGGCGGTGATCCGGTCGAGAAGACCCTGCTTCTCCGCTTCATCCAGCGCGTAAAAGATTTCCTTGCCGACATCAATCCGAAACAGGGGCGGCATGGCCACATGGACATGCCCGGCTTCCACCAGAGGCCGGAAATGCTTGACGAACAGCGCGCAGAGCAGCGTGGCAATATGCAGCCCGTCGGAATCCGCGTCAGCGAGAATGCAGACCTTGCCGTAACGCAATCCCTTCATCTCCTCAGCGCCGGGATCGACGCCCAAAGCGACGGCGATGTCATGCACCTCCTGCGAGGACATCACTTCGGAAGAATCCACTTCCCAGGTGTTGAGAATCTTGCCGCGCAACGGCATTACGGCCTGAAACTCGCGGTTGCGCGCCTGTTTGGCGGAGCCGCCGGCAGAATCGCCTTCCACCAGGAACAGCTCAGTGCGGGCTAAATCCTGCGCGGTGCAATCGGCCAGCTTGCCGGGCAGCGCCGGGCCGCTGGTGATCTGCTTGCGCACCACTTTGCGACTGGCTCGCAACCGCTTCTGCGCGTTGGCCAGCGCCA